>JBAYTT010000039.1:0-24137 GCA_041675485.1 Pelobacteraceae bacterium
CGGCAGAAGCCATCGTCTGCTGCGCTAGCCACAGCGAGATTGCCGAGCTATTGCACCAAAACGTTACAGATGGTGATGTGATTCTGATCAAAGGATCTCGCGGGATGACCATGGAAAAAGTTGCAACGGAACTGAAAAACCTGATGCAGCACGCCAAAGGGGAATAGCCCATGCTCTACCACATTTTTTATCCGCTCGCGACCAACATCAAACTGTTCAACATATTCAAATATTTGACCTTCCGCACCATTTACGCCATGATTACGGCGCTGGTGGTCTGTTTTGTCCTTGGCCCATGGGTCATTCGCAAGCTGGAATCTCTGCAGGCCCGTCAGGTCATCCGCACCGACGGTCCTGAGTCGCATCTGCAAAAGCAGGGAACTCCCACCATGGGTGGCGTAATCATCCTGGCCGCCATCGTCATCCCGACCCTGCTCTGGGCTGATCTGACCAACCAGTACATCTGGCTCACCCTTTTTATTACAATCGGGTACGGCCTGATAGGTTTTGTGGACGACTACAAAAAGGTGGTCGAGAAAAACACCAAAGGACTGTCCGCCCGCCAGAAGATGTTCTGGCAGGTTCTGCTTGCCGGGGCGGTGGCAGTATACCTGTTCATCAAGCCGGAGTTCAGTGAACAGCTCTATTTCCCGTTATTCAAAAACTTTCACCCGGACCTCTGGATCTGGTTTATTCCATTTGCCACGCTGGTGATTGTCGGCGCCAGCAACGCGGTCAACCTGACTGACGGACTTGACGGACTCGCCATCGGACCGGTGACAATAAATGCCGCCACGTATATGCTTTTTTCCTACATCGCCGGACACGCCACGCTGGCAGCCTACCTGCAGATTCCCCGCATGGTGGGTGCCGGTGAGCTGGCCGTATTGTGCGGAGCAATGGTAGGAGCAGGGCTCGGTTTCCTCTGGTACAATTCGTATCCAGCCGAGGTGTTCATGGGGGATGTCGGTTCACTCTCTCTGGGGGGGACACTGGGAACCATCGCGGTGCTGACCAAGCAGGAAATCCTGCTGGTAATAGTCGGGGGGATTTTTGTCGTCGAGGCGCTTTCAGTCATCTTCCAGGTCGGCTCATACAAGTACCGCGGTAAGCGGATCTTCCGCATGGCACCGATTCACCACCATTTCGAGTTGAAGGGCGTTGCGGAACCAAAGATTATCGTCCGCTTCTGGATCATCAGCATCATCCTGGCACTGGTAGCGATCTCGACACTGAAGATGAGGTGAGTCTTGAAAGAACTTATTCCAGCTGAATTTATCGAGCAAAAGATACTTCTGATTCGAGGTCACAAGGTCATTCTGGACTCTGACCTTGCGGCACTCTACGGAGTTGAAACCAGAGTATTGAATCAGGCTGTGCGGCGTAACATTCAGCGATTTCCCGCAGATTTCATGTTCGAGTTGAATGTTGCGGAACAAGAGGCTTTAAGGTCACAAATTGTGATCTTAAAGAAAGGTCGCGGGCAGCATAGCAAGTATCTTCCTTATGCCTTCACTGAGCAAGGCGTGGCCATGCTCTCCAGTGTTCTCAACAGTGATCGGGCAATTGAGGTAAACATCCTTATCATGCGCTCCTTCGTCAAGCTCCGCGAGATGATCTCAACTCACAAGGATCTGGCAACGAAACTGGAAAACCTGGAAAAGAAGTACGATTCCCAGTTCAAGATGGTTTTCGATACCATCCGGCAGTTGATGGCTCCGCCGGAGCAGAAGAAAAAGCGGGCAATAGGGTTTGGGAGAGAGTAAGGGACTTCATCAAGGATTAGACAGCTATGGAATTTGCAAACAAGAACATCCTCGTCGTCGGACTCGCCAAAACCGGCGTCGCCTGTGCCCGCTTCCTGGCATCAAAAGGCGCGCGGGTAACCGTTACCGACATGCGAAGCGAAAGTGCCCTGGCAGGGGCACTGGCGGAACTGGCTGGATACGACATCATCAGGGAACTGGAGAGGCATGACGAAGCGACCTTCCTGGCAAGCGACCTGGTCGTGGTCTCTCCCGGCGTGCCGATGGATCTGCCGCAGCTGGTCGCGGCGCAAAGTGCCGGACGGGAAATCATCAGCGAGATTGAGCTGGCCTCCCGCTTCATCGACGCCCCGCTGGCGGCAATCACCGGCACCAACGGCAAAACGACGACCACCACCATCTTGGGAGCGATTTTCAAGCACAACGGCTATCAGACCTTTGTCGGCGGCAACATCGGCAACCCGCTGATCGAGCTGGCGGAATCACACCAGATTGTGGATCAGGTGGTGGCCGAAATCAGCTCGTTCCAGCTGGAATGGATCACCTCATTCCGCCCCACCGTGGCGGCACTGTTGAATCTGAGTGAGGATCATCTGGATCGCTATCCGGATTATCAGGCTTACATCAACGCCAAGTTACGCATTTTCGAGAACCAGACCGAGGATGATTTTGCCGTGGTCAACCGCGATGATCCGCTGGTCTGGAGCCATGCGCAGGATCTCAAGGCATCCCTGTTCCCCTTCAGCAGGAAAATCGAGCTGGAAGAGGGCATTTTCTGCAAAGACGGCGTCATCACCTATCGCCATAACGGCCATGAAGAGTGTTTCCCCACCTCCGCAATCCGGCTGCAGGGGGTACACAACCTGGAAAACATCATGGCGGCAACGGCATGCGCCCTGCTGCTCGGCTGCCGACCAGATGAGACTTTCGAGACGATCCTCTGTTTTGAGGCGCTGCACCACCGGATGGAATTCGTACGGGAAGTGAACGGCGTCCGGTATTTTGAAGACAGCAAGGCCACCAACGTCGGCAGTGTCGAGAAAGCACTGGAAAGCTTCAGCGACATCACCCTCATTGCCGGTGGCAAGGACAAGGGAGGCTCGTACGCCCCTCTGGCAGCGCTGATACAGGAGCGCGTACGCCACCTGATTCTGATCGGCGAAGCGGCTGAGCGGATGGAACATGAATTGGGGGTGTTAACCGATACCCGCCGGGCAACAACGCTGGAAGACGCCGTGCTCCTGTCAGCGGAGATCACAGCAGCAGGCAGCGTCGTGCTGATGTCGCCGGCCTGCTCCAGTTTTGATATGTTCAAGGATTATGAAGAACGGGCGCAGCGGTTTATAAAAGCAGTCAAGGCGTTGTAGGGGCGGACTGCGTCCGCCCTGGTGAATTTGGTACTCGGTTGCAACGAGGGCGCATGCAATGCGACCCTACGGGAAAAATTATGTTCAAGAAACTGGAAGAATATGATCTGGTAATCATGCTGATGGCCATCGCCCTGACCTGCTTCGGAGTGGTAATGGTCTATTCGGCCTCTTCAGTCATGGCTGCCAAACGTTTTCACGACGGTTTCTTCTTTCTCAAACGCCAGGGACTGTTCGCTCTGCTCGGTTTCGGGCTGATGCTGGGAACCATGCGGGTCAACTACCAGTTCTGGCGCAAACTGGCCGCTCCGATTCTTTTGGGATGCATCGTGCTGCTGGTGCTGGTCCTCATTCCCGGAATAGGGGGAAGCGCCGGTGGAGCATCGCGCTGGATCAGGCTTCCCGGCTTCAATCTGCAGCCTTCGGAGATCGCCAAGATTGCACTGATCATGTACATGGCGTATTCTCTTGACCGAAAACAGGACAAGATCAAGCAACTCGGCCCCGGCTTCGTTTCGTACATGCTGATCCTGCTCGTAATGCTCGGACTCCTGCTCAAGCAGCCGGATATGGGCTCAGCACTTACCCTGGCAACGGTTGCCATTGTTATGCTCTTTGCCGCCGGAACCAGACTGATCTACATAATTTCGATATTTTTGATGTCGATGCCGTTCCTCTATTTTCTGGTTATGAATGTCGCCTACCGCAAACGGCGCATCCTGGCGTTTCTCGACCCATGGCAGGACCCGCAGAACAGCGGTTTTCAGATCATCCAATCGTGGCTGGCTCTCGGTACAGGCGGACTATTCGGGCAGGGATTGGGCGAAGGGAAACAAAAACTTTTTTACCTGCCGGAAGCTCACACCGACTTCATCCTCTCGGTCGTCGGCGAAGAACTCGGTTTTCTCGGCGTGGTCGTCATCATCGGCCTGTTCTTTCTGCTGGTGCAGCGAGCCATGCGTATTGCAGTTGCCGCTCCGGACACCTTCGGCCGCTTCCTCGCCCTGGGAATTGCCGTATTATTCGGTATTGAGGCTTCGGTCAATATGGGAGTCGTAACCGGGCTGCTCCCGACCAAAGGCCTGGCGCTTCCCTTTATCAGCTACGGCGGCAGTTCACTGCTTATCAGCCTGTTTGCCGTCGGCATCCTGCTCAACATTTCATCGGGACTGAAGATCTCCTCCATCAGCCTCAAGGAGGAAAAGTGAAACTGATCATTGCCGGTGGCGGCACCGGCGGCCATCTCTTCCCCGGCATCGCCGTTGCCGAAGAATTTCTGTCACGCGACCCGGACAACCAGGTGCTGTTTGTCGGCACCGAGCGAGGCATCGAAGCACGGGCGGTTCCAGCGGCAGGATATCAGCTGGAGTTGATTTCAGCTGCCGGGATTCGTGGCAAAGGGACATTGAGCCAGCTCAAGGGTGCATTCATGATGGTGTATGGCTACGCCCAATCGAGAAAGGTACTGAAGAGATTCCGCCCGGACATGGTTCTTGGTGTCGGTGGTTACGCTTCTCTACCGATGGTACTGGCGGCCCGTGGTATGCAGATTCCCCGTTTCATCCACGAGCAGAATGCCATTCCCGGCCAGACTAATCGCCTGTTGTCCAGATTTGCCAGCAAGGTGTTCATAACGTTGGAAGAATCGGCCCGATATTTTCCTGCGGTTTCGACCCAGCTGACCGGAAACCCGCTGCGGCGCCAGATACTGGATATGGTTGAAAAGATACATTCCTCCGCCCTGACGGGCTCCCCCCTTTGTCAAGGGGGGGGTGGGGGGGATTTTCGACTCTTCATTTTCGGCGGGAGCCAGGGTGCCCACGCCATCAACGCCGCCATGATTGCGGCGCTGCCGTTGTTGAAAGAGAGCCGGACCAGGCTGTCTATCACCCATCAAACCGGCGACAAGGAATGCGCCGAGGTAACCGCAGCATACCGCGCCGCAGGTGTTGAAGCGGTGGTAACCCCCTTCATCACTGACATGGCAACGGAATATGCCAGGGCTGACCTGATTATCTGCCGTGCCGGTGCAACAACCATTGCCGAAGTAACCGCCTGCGGCAAGGCATGCCTGTTCATCCCGTTTCCGCACGCGGTCGATGATCATCAGCGCCGCAACGCCGAGGCACTGCTCAAGAAAGACGCCTGTTTCATGATGCTGGAGCAGGAGTTGACAGGGACAACTCTGGCCGATTCCATCTGCACGCTGGCTCAGGACCCGGCTCTCGTGCGCAGAACGGGTGAATTTGCCTTCAGTCTGGCACGGCTGGATGCCGCCAGGATTATTGTCGATGAAATGACAAACACAAACTAAACCGGGAACGGGTGCTCACCATGTACGGAAAAATAGATAAAATCCACTTCGTCGGCATCGGCGGCATCGGCATGAGCGGAATCGCTGAAGTGCTTCTCAACCTGGGCTACAAGGTTTCAGGCTCGGATCTGCGCGGTTCCGACATTACCGAGCGGCTTATCGGACTGGGTGCGGAAATCAGCATCGGCCACAAGGCCGACAACCTGAAGAATGTCGATGTCGTGGTGATATCATCCGCAGTCCATGACGACAATCCCGAGGTCATTGAGGCCAAGAAACTGCACGTGCCGGTCATTCCACGCGCGGAAATGCTGGCAGAACTGATGCGGATGAAATACGGCATTGCCATTGCCGGGACCCACGGAAAAACGACCACAACGTCAATGGGCGCTGCAATTCTTGGGCACGCAGGCATAGATCCGACAATTGTCATCGGCGGCAAGCTGAATGCCATCGGCACGAATGCCCAGATCGGCCAGGGGAAATTTCTGCTTGCAGAAGCCGACGAATCGGATGGTTCCTTTCTGCTCCTTTCGCCTACCATTGCAGTGGTAACGAACATCGATGCCGACCATCTCGACCATTATTCAGGCATAGAAGAAATCAAGGATACGTTTGTCGAATTTATCAACAAGGTCCCGTTTTATGGGTTGGCAGTCCTCTGCCTCGATGACAAGAACATTCGTGAAATCCTGCCACGGGTAAAGAAACGCTACATGACCTACGGCCTCTCGGCTCAGGCTGACATCCGCGCCACCCATATCAGACATGAAGGTTTTCAGACTTCGTTTGTTGCCCATTTCAAAGGGTACCGTCTGGGCGAAATTACCTTTCCGATGCCCGGACCGCATAATGTGCTGAACGCCATGGCCTGTATCGCCGTGGCCCTTGAACTTGATGTGCCATTCACCGCCATTCAGGAAGGATTCGCCTCGTTCAGCGGCGTCGGTCGGCGTTTCAGCGTCAAGGGGGAGCCGAAGGGGATCATGGTGGTGGACGACTATGGGCATCACCCCGCCGAAATAAAGGCAACACTGGCAGCTGCCCGACAGGGATGGCCGGAGCGCCGTATCGTGGCCGCTTTCCAGCCACATCGATACAGCCGCACCCATGAATTGTTCAGCGAGTTTGTTACAGCCTTCTACGACGCTGACGTCCTTATTTTGACCGACGTGTATGCCGCCGGCGAGCAACCGATCGAAGGCGCGACAGCAGAACGTCTTGTCGCAGAAATCCGTCGTCACGGCCAGAAAGATGTGACCCTGATCGCCAATCGTGAGCTTATTCCGGAGCATCTGGCCGGGGTCGTCCGCGAGGGTGACATCGTCATTACGCTTGGGGCGGGAAATATCTGGCAACAGGGCGAGGCGCTGGTCCGGCTTATCGGTGAAAAAAGCTGAAACCTGCCACGCCGGACATACGTGGTCAACTGCTGCACCACGAACCGATGCACCTCCATACGTCTCTCAAAGTCGGCGGGCCTGCCGATCTATTTGCAATTCCGGAGGATGCGGAAGATCTTCGCCAGCTGCTCGCATGGCTGGGTGAGCATAGCATGCCGTGGTTGCCGATCGGCAGGGGGTACAACCTGCTGGTACGTGACAAGGGGATTCGCGGGGCAGTCATCTCGCTGGAACGCTTCAACCGGATAACCGACCTCGGAGAAGGGTTGGTTACCGCGGAAGCGGGCGCGGAGAATCTGTCTCTGGTGCGCTTTGCCCAGAAAATTGGACTGGGAGGAATCGGATTTATCTCCGGCATTCCCGGCACGGTTGGCGGAGCGATAAAAATGAATGCCGGAGCATATGGCGAGGGAATACTGGAGCGTACCGACCACCTTACGCTATTGCGTGGCGGCACTGTTCACGATTTCCGCATGGATGAGCTTGACTACGGATATCGCCATTTAACATTGGCAGAGGGTGACATAGTTTTGGCTGCAACATTCAGCCTGAACGAACGAGAGCCGCACCATACCGAGGAGGAGATCCGCAAAGATGCAGAGCTGCGGCGCTCAAAGCATAACGTCGGCTACCCCAGTGCGGGATCGTTCTTTAAAAATCCGCACAACCAGGCTGCGTGGCGGTTAATCGATGCAGCCGGAATGCGCGGCACAAAAGTTGGCGGCGCCCAGGTTTCCGAGGTGCACAGCAATTTTCTGGTTAACTCCGGAGGCGCCACAGCACAGGATATCCTCGATCTGGCGGCACTCGTAAAAAAAGCTGTTTTCACAACATCCGGCGTGACTCTTGAAGAAGAAGTCCGTATAGTGGGCGAAATTTAACGTTTATTTCTGTTCCGGCACACGACAGGGAAGGCTTGTGGCATGATGAAATCAAAAAGAATCGGCGTTTTGTACGGTGGGCTTTCAGCAGAACGGGAGGTCTCACTGAAGAGTGGTGCCGCCGTTCATCTGGCGCTTGTTGCCCAGGGGTACAATGCAGTGGCAATCGATGTCGGACGCAATCTGGCCGATGTTCTGAAGCGCGAAGGGGTTGAAGCAGCTTTCATTGCGCTGCACGGCCGCTATGGTGAAGATGGCTGCGTACAGGGACTGCTGGAACTGCTCCAGATCCCATACACCGGTTCCGGCGTACTCGCCAGCGCTCTCGCCATGCACAAGCTTTACAGCAAGCAGACCTTTGCCGCCAGCGGCATCCTTACGGCACAGTTCTGCTGTTACCGGCGCGGCGAATCAGTAAGACCGGCTGACCTGCCATTCGCCTTGCCTCTCGTTGTCAAGCCGGTTCAGGAAGGTTCTTCCGTGGGAGTATCGATTGTCAAGGAAGAAGGTCAACTGGATGCCGCGGTCGAACTTGCTTTCCGTTATGATGACGAGGTCCTGGTGGAACAATACATCAAAGGGCAGGAAGTTCAGGTCGGCATACTGGATGACCGCCCGATTGGCGCCATCGAGATTGTCCCCAAAAATGAATTCTACGACTTTGAAGCAAAATACACCGACGGCATGGCAGAGCATATTTTCCCCGCACGCCTGGAACCGGAGCTGTATGAAAAAGCACAGCAGGTCGGACTGGCGGCCCACCGTTCCCTGGGCTGCAAAGGGTACAGTCGCGTCGATCTGCTGGTAACAACTTCCGGCGACTGCTATGTGCTGGAAGTCAATACACTGCCGGGGATGACAGCCCTCTCGCTCCTGCCGGAAATAGCGGCAAAGGGGGCGGGACTATCGTTTGAGGCACTTGTTTCACGCATCATTGAATCAGCAACGCTCTCAATAAAGGTACAATAACCGGTGCGGGACTTCGCAAACTCATCATACCAGCGCAAGAAAGTGGCGCCCAACAAAATCAAGATCCAGCGGAAGCCGCTTGATTTCAAGAAGTATCTGCGTCCATTGAAACTGACTGCCACCGGACTGGTTGCGGTGGCCCTGGCAAGCGCCATCCTGTATGGCGGGTATCAAGCGTTTTCGTCGATCACCATGTTTTCTCTTAAATCAATTGAAGTGTCGA
Source organism: Pelobacteraceae bacterium (assembly GCA_041675485.1). GTDB lineage: Bacteria > Desulfobacterota > Desulfuromonadia > Geobacterales > Pseudopelobacteraceae > JACRCG01. The sequence continues at coordinate 8,924 of JBAYTT010000039.1, forward strand.
ACACCAAGCACCTGACCCGGGACGAGATACTCGGATTGGCCGGCGTTGAGGTCGGTAAAGATCTGCTCGGCATGAACCTGAAGCGCATGGGAGAGCATATTTTGCAGAACCCCTGGGTAGAAACGGTGCGCATCAATCGATATTTTCCGGACGCCGTTTCAATCGTCATCACCGAACGTGAACCGGTAGCGATCGTCAACATGGGGTTTATCTATTATCTTGACAAGAAGGGGAATGTCTTTAAGGTCCTTAATCAGGGTGACAAACTTGACTTTCCGGTTGTCACCGGCTTCAGCGAAGAAGATGTGGGCAGCAACCCGAAAGGCACCAAAGAAGCGCTTGAAGCCACCTGCAATCTCCTGAAGATATTACGGGAAAAGGGTGCATTTATCCTTGCGGATGTATCGGAGATTCATTACGATGAAGGGTACGGTTTTACTCTGTTCACCTCGTCCGGGGCACTTCCGGTCAAGGTCGGATCAGGAGATTTTTCCGCGAAGATCGAGCGGTTCGCCCGCATCTATCAGGATCTGATGGTGCAACTGCCGTCAATTCATTACATCGATCTCGATTACAACGACAAAATAATCGTAAAAAAGAGCTAGTTCTCGTATTCATACTTATGCAGCAGGGGGGAGTCGTATGTCAGCAACAAAACGGGATAATCTGATCGTCGGCCTCGACATCGGAACCACCAAGATTTGCGCAATCGTCGGCAATGTCACGGAAGAAGGTATCGATATCGTCGGCATCGGGACCAGCCCTTCGAGCGGCCTGCGTAAAGGGGTTGTCATCAACATTGAAAGCACCGTGGGTGCCATTCGCAAAGCGGTGGAAGAAGCGGAATTGATGGCCGGGTGCGAGATCAAGTCGGTCTATGCCGGCATAGCGGGCGGACATATCAAAGGACTGAACTCCAACGGCGTTATCGCCATCAAGAATCGTGAGGTTTCTCAGGAGGATGTGCGACGGGTCATCGATGCGGCCAAGGCGATCAACATCCCGATGGACCGCGAAGTATTGCATATCCTTCCGCAGGAATTCATCATCGACGAGCAGGACGGGATCCGTGAACCACTCGGCATGAGCGGCGTCAGACTGGAAGCCAAAGTGCATATCGTCACCGGTGCCGTGGCAAGTGCCCAGAACATCGTCAAATCATGCAACCGGGCCGGACTGGATGTGGCCGACATCGTACTGGAGCAGTTGGCGTCATCCCATGCGGTTCTTTCGGAAGATGAAAAGGAACTAGGAGTCTGCATGGTGGATATCGGCGGCGGAACAACCGATATTGCCATTTTTGCCGATGGGGCTATCAAATACACCTCGGTTATCTCACTTGGGGGCAATCAGCTTACGAACGACATTGCCGTGGGACTGCGCACTCCGTTCGCCGAAGCAGAAAAAATCAAGCAAAAATACGGCTGCTGCCTGGCTTCACTGGTTGGCAAGGAAGACAAGATCGAAGTACCGAGTGTCGGCGGCCGCAAGCCCCGCGAACTCTCGCGCAACGTATTGTGCGAAATCCTCGGCCCCCGCATGGAGGAGATTTTCTCACTCGTCAACCGCGAGATCATTAAATCGGGACTGGAAGATTCCATCGCTTCTGGTGTGGTCATCACCGGAGGCTCCAGCATTCTTGAAGGAATCCCAGAACTTGCTGAACAGATCTTCAATCTGCCGGTTCGGCGCGGGCTCCCCCAAAAAATCGGCGGGTTGAACGATGTGGTAAAATCTCCGGTATATGCCACAGGCGTCGGCCTTGTTGTGTACGGCAGCCGAAATTCCGGTTCACATGAGTTCCCGACCGGCAAACCGGAAGCAAATCTGTTCGGATCCGTTTTTGGCAGGATGAAGAGCTGGTTTCGTGAATTTTTCTAATCATCGCTCGTAGAGTACAAATGTTGTTTCAGGCCGTTTTCCCGCTCATGGAAAACGGCCTGTTTTTTTTAAGGCTCCGCTCCGCCAGAGTGGAGCGGCAGCGCGCAATCCACCTAACACTCTGTTTTTTAAAGACACCTGTTTTTAACAAAAAATATATTATTTTTTCCTTTGATTCTTGATGTAATTGAGGTTACATTTTCGGGAATAACACAGCATTTTTCGGTCATAAACCATATAGAGGGAGGAACACATGTTTGAATTTGATGAGACCATTGAACAGAGCGCAGTTATTAAAGTAATTGGAGTCGGTGGCGGCGGCGGCAATGCCGTCAATACCATGATATCCAGTTCCATACATAAAGTAGATTTCATCGTTGCAAATACCGATGCACAGGCACTTCGTACCTCGAAAGCGCCGGTCAAGCTGCAGCTCGGCCGGGAACTGACCAAAGGACTGGGCGCAGGCTCAAAACCTGAGGTTGGTACTGCTGCTGCTCTTGAGAACAAGGGGCAACTTGCTGAAGCCATCAAAGGAGCTGATCTGGTGTTCATCGCCGCCGGCATGGGCGGCGGAACCGGTACCGGCGCAGCGCCTGTAATCGCCGAAGCGGCCCGTGAAACCGGCGTCCTGACCGTCGGGGTCGTTACCAAGCCATTCACATACGAGGGGAAGGCCCGCTCCGTTCTCGCCGAACAAGGCATCGCAGAACTGAAAAAACATGTCGATTCACTGATCATCATACCAAACGATCGCCTCATAAGCCTGGCCAGCAAAAACATGTCCCTTTTCGATGCGTTCAAGCCCTCAGATGACGTGCTTCGCCAGGCAGTACAGGGAATTTCCGAATTGATCACCTCTACCGGCCTGATGAACCTCGACTTTGCCGATGTCAAGACAGTCATGAGTGTTCGAGGTATGGCCATGATGGGTATCGGCATGGGGAATGGCGACAACCGCGCTGCCGACGCGGTTAACAACGCCATATCCAGCCCGCTTCTGGAAGACAACGACATTTCGGGAGCCAAGGGTGTGCTGGTCAACATCACCGGCTCCGAGTCCATGACCATGGACGATTACAACACCGTCAACCGCATCGTTCACGAGAAAGTCCACGAAGATGCCAACATCAAGATCGGCGTTGTCCGTGATGACGAAATGGGTGACAATATCAAGGTGACCGTCATTGCCACCGGTTTCGGTGATCGATTTGATGTAGAAAAAGGTCGCGATCTCCGCAGAAACAGCTTGTCATTGGCTGACAAGCACAGCGTCAGTCCCGCTTCTCTCGACCGGCCGACCTTCCAACGTGATCGGGAAAAGAATGAAAATATAACCCGGATCCGTCCTACAGTCTCGTTTATCGAAGAGGACGAAGACCAGTACGACATCCCTACGTTTCTGCGCAAGTCAGTCGATTAACCCTTCATCGTTCAGGGGGCAGGCCGGAAGGTCTGCCCCCTAGTCGTTTCCGCGAAACAATCACCTTTACACATCCGGTTAATTCTCCTGAACTTCTCTTTATTTTTTATTCAACACACATCAATCAAACAGGGCCGAACACAAAATTGGTTCAACGTTCCCCAGCCGGCGCATGAAATATTATCATTACGTGGTACAATGCAAACAATCTCAAAATAAGGAGGCGGCCATGTCAATGATAAGGGAATTCAAGGAATTTGCCGTAAAAGGCAACGTGGTTGATCTTGCTGTCGGCGTCATCATTGGGGGTGCCTTTGGCAAGATTGTGACCTCGTTCGTCAGCGATGTGATTATGCCTCCGCTCGGCATGGCCATGGGCAAGGTTAACTTTTCCGATCTGTTTATTGATCTCTCGGGAAAAGGATTTTCAACCCTGAAGGCCGCCAAGGATGCCGGTGCGCCGGTAATAAGCTATGGGGTGTTCATAAATACGGTCATTGATTTCACAATCATAGCGTTCGTCATATTCATGGTAATAAAACAGATTAACAGGCTGAAGAAGGAGCCGGTCCCCGCACCACCAAACACAAAGGATTGCCCGTTCTGCTGTTCGGCCATTCCGCTTCCGGCAAGACGCTGCCCACAGTGCACCTCCGAGCTTAATGAATAACGGCATATGACCTCCTCGGAACTTTGTCTGCCTGACTGACAAGTTTTATTCCAACAAAGTACCCAATAATTTAAGATAGTTACACTCCATTCCTCATCAGTGGATAAAATTTTTCTGGACGAATGGCAAACTCTCCCGTACTTTGTCCCGCTGCAACATATTACTTTTACAGAAACGAAAGGCAATCCAATGGCACATGCAGAAAAAGGCAACACAGTAACAATCAATTTTACCGGAACCCTGGATGACGGGACAGTATTCGACTCGACTTTCGAAGCACCCGAGTGCGATGATGAATGCTGCGACGACAGCTGCGATGACGGATGTGAAGACGATGAATGCGGCTGCGGTGGGCATGAAGCCGGCCCGATGACCTTCGTCCTGGGGGAAGAAATTCTTTTCCCTGAAATTGACGCGGCAATTGTCGGCATGGCGCCGGGTGAGAAAAAAACCGTCAAGATCAAGGCTGCAGATGCATTTGGCGAGTACGACAAGGAAAAAGTATTCACCGTGCCGCGTAGCGACCTGCCGGAAGATCTTATCCCGGAAGTCGGCGACGAACTGAGTCTCTCCAATGAAGATGATGAAGAGCTTGACGTTGTCGTCCTCGAAGCAAATGACGACCAGGTTACCTTTGACGCCAACCACCCACTCGCCGGTGAAGACGTCACCTTCGAGATTGAACTGGTAAGCATTCAGTAGCACCTATGAACCTCCTCTATGCACTCGACCTTCTGGGAACAGCCGCCTTTGCCGCATCGGGGGCCTGGGCCGGTGTCCGCCGCGACATGGATCTGTTCGGGGTAGTGCTGCTGGGGTTGGTAACTGCAAACGGGGGGGGAACCGTGCGCGATCTTTTGCTCGGCGCCCCCCCCTTTATCCTGAAAAACGAAACCTACCTGTATCTCGCACTGATCGTTTCTCTACTGGTGTTCGTATTTCACCACAAGATGGAATTTCTGCAGCATCCACTCCAGTATTTTGATGCCGTCGGCCTTGGCACCTTTGTCGTTATCGGCACCGGAAAGGCTCTCGAATATCACATCGGTTTTTTCGGATCTGTTATGATGGGAGTCATGACGGCGACGGCCGGAGGGATGATCAGGGATGTTCTTTCAAACCAGGTACCGCTGGTGCTGCAGCGCGAAGTATACGCCTCGGCCTGTATTGCCGGTGGCATCTTGCTCTACCTGCTCCATCTCACGGCATTCCCGGAAAACTGGGCTCTGGTTGTCGCCGCCCTGACCGTTATTGCAGTGCGACTGCTGGCAATCCGCAGAGGGTGGTCATTACCACGGGCAACTATCAACGACCCCGGTTAGAAGTAACAAAAAACGGCCAAAAGGCCGTTTTTTGTTACGAGACATATCTCACTCAGCCTAAAACAGATCGAAATTATTCTGATACGCCATCAGTGTATTAACCATGAGCGCCGCCACGGTCATCCTTCCAACCCCACCGGGTACCGGCGTGATCCAGGAACATTTCTTACTGACATTCTCAAAATCCACATCTCCGACAAGTTTTCCGTTTTCGAGACGATTGATGCCGACATCGATCATCACAACCCCTTCTTTGACCATATCCTCGGTAATAAAACCGGGAATTCCGACCGCAACGATAATAATATCCGCCCGCCGTGTTTCATCCACCAACAGCTCATGGGGCGTTTCGATGTGTGCCAGCGTAACCGTGGCATTGCCGATTTCGAAATCATTGGAAAGCATGATCGATATCGGTTTGCCGACAATGTTCGAACGGCCGATAACAACACAATGCTTCCCTTTGACCGGAATTTCGTAGAATTGCAGCAGCTTGCAGATTCCATAGGCGGTAGCCGGTCTGAATGCTTTCTGCCCCAGGGTCATCCGGCCGAAATTGGTCGGATGAAAACCGTCAATATCCTTTTCCGGATCAATCGCATTGATGATGTTCTGCGGATTGATATGTTTTGGCACCGGCAGCTGTACGATCAAACCATCAGTCGCACGATCGGCATTGATCTCGGCGATCTTCGCCAGCAGCTCTGACTCGGTTACACTCTCGGGAAAACGGAGCAGCGCGCTTTCAAAACCGGCGTTTTCGCACGATTTGATCTTCGACTTGACATAGGATTCGCTGGGAGCATGTTCCCCGACCAGAATGACGGTCATATGCGGCTTGCGCAAACCGGAGTCCACATAGCCGGCAACCCGCTTGGAGATGTCCGCGACGAGACTTTCAGCACATAATTTTCCATCCAGTAACTTCATGGCGTTTGTTCCTATTCCGTACGCTTGGTGACTTCGATCAGATGATAGCCGAATTGGGTCTGCACCGGTCCAAGAACTTTTCCGACTTCACCGGAGAACACTACCGTATCGAACTCTTTAACCATCTGTCCCGGGCCGAATTCACCAAGACTACCACCGTCTCTGCCGGAAGGGCATTGGGAATGCTGGCGGGCACACGCAGCGAAATCCTCCCCTGCTTCTATCTTTGCTTTCAACTCTTCACATGCTTCTTTGGTTGCCACCAGAATGTGGCGGGCAGATGCTTTGGCCATACCTAACTCCTCTTTTTGTGGTCTGTGCAAGGATTTTCCCTGCGGCTACGCTTTGAGTCTCTTTTTGACACTTATGCCGCTATTAGTCAATATGTCAATCTGACTTCTCATGCCGCCATTTCTACATCAGCATAAACAAAAGAGCCCTTCGGAAAAGGAAAGGCTCTTTTATTATTTTGCCAACGTATATGAACACGGGCTCAACTTGCGGATTCCTCACTGAACCTCAAGCGCCGGTTCGCTCAGCGCCGCCAGCTGTTCCCGCAGTTCCAAAATATGCTCCCCCCAGTAGCGGGTGGTGTTGAACCAGAAGAATGTGTGCGGAAACAACGGATCCTGCCAGCGCCTCGCCAGCCAGGCGCTGTAATGCAGCATGCGCAGCGTCCTGAGCGGCTCGATCAGGCGCAGTTCGCGCGGATCGAAATCATTGAACTCCCGGTACCCCTCCAGCAACGAATCCAACTGGGCCAACTGCCGGGGGCGCTCTCCGGAAAACATCATCCAGAGATCCTGTATAGCCGGTGCCATGCGCGCATCATCGAAATCGACGAAGTGGGGGGCGTTATCGCGCCAGAGAATATTCCCGGCGTGGCAATCGCCATGGGTCCGGATGATCCGCACCGGCCCGACTTCGGCCATTATGCTGTCGATGATCTCCAGCAACTGCCCGGTCACGGCAACATAGCTTGCCCGATATTCGTCCGGGATAAAATGTTCTTCGATCAGCTTCACGCTTTTGGTGCCGAAGCTCTGCCGGTCCAGGACCGGGCGATGCACAAACGGCGTAACCGCTCCGGCAGCGTGGATTCGCGCCAGGAGACGCCCCAGTATTTTCAGGTTATCCAGATTATCGAACTCCGGAGCATGCCCCCCTTGGCGTGGGTACAGGGCAAAATAAAATCCGTCGAACTCCCGCAGGCTTTTCCCGGCGGCATTCCTGAGCGGCGCCACAATCGGAAGTTCATGTTCGACCAGTTCGTAACAGAAGTCATGCTCTTCCTGAATCTGTCCTTCGCTCCACCGCCCCGGACGATAGAACTTGGAGATCAGCGGCTGCCCATCTTCGATGCCGACCTGATAGACGCGGTTCTCATAGCTGTTGAGCGCAAAAACCCGACGATCACAGAGGTAGCCCTGACTTTCAATGGCGTCCATGACATGGTCGGGAGTAAGGCGTTGAAACGGATGTTTGCTCTCGGTCATATATTTGTCCTGTTATACGGCAGGAATACTGTGCTGAGTTATTATGGCCTGATTTAACCTGCTGTGCTAGGTTATTGCGCGTTTGTATGCTAGATTTATGGTCAGCTGTCAACCCGGTAACACCTTTCGGGAATTTTGTACATGAAAACGGAACACCACCCATGAGCGATTACACCCCCAACGGCCTGATTGTTGCCCATCACGGCATCTCGGTTGAAGTCCTGTTCGACAACGGCGCACGCCGGATGGTGCGGGTCAAACGCAACTCCGGGCACGTGGTCGGCGACCGCGTCGAAGTAACCGGAGAGGTGCTGAAACGCCTGCCACGCCGTACGGAACTGCAGCGCCGGGACGCCCGGGGCGGCATTCACCTTGTCGCCGCAAACCTTGATGTCCTGGGCATTGTGGTGGCACTGCAGTCCCCTGGCGGTTTCCTTGACCGGGCCATCGTCGCCGCACGCTCGGCAGGACTGGAGCCGTTCGTGGTGGTCAACAAATGCGATCTTGACGGCACCGCAGAACTGCTGGCCGAATTGACCAGGGTTTACAGCAGCTCGGTGCCGATCTTTCCCATCAGCGCCGCACTCAGAACCGGCTTTGCCCCGCTGGAAGAATATTTCAGCCAGGGGCATCGCGGCGCATTTGTCGGCACCACCGGAGTCGGCAAAAGTTCCCTGTTGAATGTGCTCTGCCCGAATATCGATCTTAAAGTAGGCAGCGTCAGCGAATACAAAGGGATGGGGCGGCACACCACGACCGTATCCACTCTCCATGCCCTGGCAGGTGGCGGTGAACTGGTAGACACCCCCGGATTCCGTGACTTCGGGCTGGTTGACAGCACGGTGGAAGAGCTGGCCGAATATTTCCCCGGTTTTGAAGATCACCGCGATGTCGCCTGCAAATTCCGCAACTGCCGGCACCGCACCGAGCCGGGCTGTGCAGTGCTGATGCTGGTCGAGCAGGGACGCATCCACGCCGAGCGCTACGCCACCTACATGGAAATTCTGGCCGAAGTGGAAGGACACCAGGCCGCAGCCCGCAGCCGGGACTGGAAAAATAATTAAACCCAGAAAGCATTTGAACCGCAAAGACGCAAAGAGCGCAAAGAAAAACAAAAAATTATTTATTCTATCATGTTACCGAATATTTTTATCCTCGTGCAATTTGAATTTCTTAGCGTCCTTTGCGTCTTTGCGGTAAAAGAATTGTTTTTGTATTAAACGATCCGTTAAGCGAGAATAGTTATGATCACAACAACCTACGTTATCGGACACCGCAACCCGGATACCGACTCCATTGCCTCAGCCATCAGCTACGCTGCGCTGAAGCAGCGCCTCGGTGACAGCAGCGTCATTGCCGCCATGGCGGGCGCTCCCAATCCCCAGACCCGCTACATCCTTGACCGCCTTGAAATTCCCGAGCCGCTTTTTCTGGCCGATGTCCACCCAAAGGTACGCGACACCCTCAAGCGACAACCGGTGACGGTGGATCGCCATGCCTCCGCCTACGAGGCACTGGAACTGTTCAACAAGAGCGGCGTACGGGTGCTGCCGGTGATCGACAGCGATAACAAACCGTGCGGGATTCTTTCGCTGCTGCGGCTTTCAGAGAGCTACCTCCTCCCCTGCCACGACAGAATACGTCAGGTAACTACCAGCCTGTCGAGCCTGGCCAAGACCCTCGGCGGACATTTTGCCACCGGGGAAAGTAACGAGAATCCGCTCTCCCTGAACCTGTTCATCGGTGCCATGCTGGAGGAGTCTTTCAGCAGCAGGATCGACGGCCACGACCCGCGCGAGCTGCTGATCATGACCGGCAACCGCCGCACCATCCAGCAGGCCGCAATCGAACGGGGCGTGCGGGTTCTTGTGGTCACCGGCGGACTTCCGCTCGAAGACGATCTGCTGGAGCAAGCCCGCACACAGAATGTTACTGTGCTGTTGACCCCGCACGACACCGCCACCGCAGCCTGGCTGGCGCGGCTCTCTACCCCTGCCTTCTGCCTGGCCGAGCAGGAATTTGCCGAGATTGAAGTGGATAAATCACTCACCGCCCTTCGCCAGAAACTGCTTGTCGCCAACGTATCTGCCGTGCTGGCGCTGGAAGGCGACGGCACCCTGGCTGGCGTTGCCACCAAATCATCCCTGCTGGCGCCGCTCCCCTACAAGCTGATCCTGATGGACCACAACGAGCTCGTCCAGGCGGTGCCGGGAGCCGAATCGGTGGAAATCACCGAAGTCATTGACCATCACAAACTGGGCAACAACCACTCTAATTCCCCGATCTCCTTCATCACCTCGCCGGTCGGCAGCACCTGCACTCTGGTTGGACGACGCTACCGCGAGTGCTGCGTGGAACCGGAGCAGAAGATCGCAGCGCTGCTGCTGGCAGGGATTCTCTCCGACACGGTGATCCTCAAATCTCCCACCACCACAGCTGCCGACCATAAAATGGCCGCCTGGCTGGAGGAGCGCTCAGGGCTTACTATTGCCGAGTTCGGCCGCGACATCTTTGCCGCCAGCAGTTCCCTGAAAAACTATGGTTCGGTCGAACGGGTCGTGGCCGCCGACTTTAAACTGTTCACCCACGAAAAATACAGCATCGGCCTCGGCCAGGTGGAGGTCATCGGTTTCGACGAGTTCTACAGCATGAAGGAAGGACTGCTGGATGCGCTGGCGGAGGTGAAGAGGCGCGACAACCTCTTCATCGCCGGGCTGATGGTAACCGATATCACCACCGAGACGACGCTGTTCCTGGTGGAGGGTCATACCCGTATTGCCCACGTCATGGAGTACCCGCAGCTTGAACCGCACCTGTACGAACTGAAAAACGTCATGTCGCGCAAGAAGCAGATGGTACCGCACCTGTTGAAGATTCTGGCCAAGGTCTGACCGATGAGCCGGGCGGCGGTCATTGGGCGGATGCAGGGGGTCATGCTCGCGCAGTGGCAAGAGTTGCTGCGCCTTCGGGATGAAGTGCTGAAGACCTCAGACGCCGAGGCCATCCATGATCTGCGGGTGGCATCGCGCCGTTTCCGGGCCACGCTGGGACTGTTCGAACCGTGGTTGCCGAAAAAGGGCGCTGCTGAGCTAAAAAAAAGCACCCGGAAGTTAACCAGGGTGCTGGGGGGACTGCGCAATATTGATGAAGCGCTGCTCTTCTTCCACGAACACCGGACCGAACCTGAAGCAGGAGAACAGGTCAGCGCTCTGCTAGCGAAGAAACGCCCCAATGAGCTGGCACGAATCAACAGGAACCTCGCAGAACTGGATCAGAAACGCCTCGATCGCCTGGTGCAAAAAGCGGTCGGGCGGCTGACAAAAAAACGTAACACGACCGCTCCCCTGCCGGACTATTTTGCCGCAACCTGCACGTCACTGTTCCAGCCGATCAACGACCTGCTTCCAACCGCACCTTCCCGCAAAAACCGTGAATCCCGTCACGCCCTCCGCATCGCCATCAAGAAATGGCGCTATTTCTTCGAGATCATGGCGCCGGTACTGGAACGCGATTGCTCCGAAATACTCGCATTGCTCAAGGAATATCAGACGATTCTGGGGGGGATGAACGATATTGCGGAGTTTGAAGCGCTGAGCGGCGCGCTATCGCTGTCAAGAAGCGAACGCAGCTTTGTCAAAGAGACCCTTCGCAGCGAAGATGAGCTGCTGCTCCAACAGCTGACCGGACTCATCAAGAAGAAACCGCTGGTCTATACCTTCCCGCCGTAACAGAACTTACCGCGCCACGTCAAAATAGCGTCCCTGCGGATGGTGGAACACCAGCGCCGAAACGCTCGCCTCAGGATCCATCATGTCGCCGTCGGTCAATCGCACACCGATGGTCTCCGGATGCAACAAGGCGAACAGCTTCTGCTGGTCAGACAGTTCCGGGCAGGCCGGGTAGCCGAACGAGACGCGAATGCCGTGGTAGTCGGCGTTGAACAACTGCTTCATGGTCAGAGACGGATCATCCACAATGCCCCATGAGGTGCGAATGCGCTTGTGCAGGAACTCGGCGGTCGCCTCGGCCAGCTCCAGCGCCAGCGCTTGAAGCAGGTGCGAATCCAGGTAATCTCCCGCTTCCTTCATCGCTTCAGCTTTTTCCCGCACGCCACGCCCGCAGGTCACCACGAACATCGCCAAGTTGTCCCGCTCGCCGCCTTCAAGCGGGCGAACGAAGTCGGCCACGCTGAGCCGCTCCCCCGCTGCCTGGCGCGGAAAACCGATGCGCATGGTTTCTTTATCAGACTCGCACAGGATCAGGTCGTTACCGGCACTGTTGGCGGGATAGAAGCGGTAGAGCGCCTGCGGCTGTATCAATCCCTCCCACTCAACCCGCGCCAGCATCTCTTCCACGGTGGCGTGCAGCTTGACCGCCTTGTCATCACCCGCTGCCAGCAGTTTCTCCACCAATCCGGTCAGACCAAGATGCTTGGTGTAGAGCATCTGGCGGTTCAGGAACGGAATGACCTGTTTGAGCGGAATATCGCGCAAGATGTGCGGCTCGAAATCGGGGGGCGCCAAGACCGGCTTGTCATAGTTTAGTGAAGACTTGCCCCCGCCTGTAGCAACAGCAGCCACAGCAGCCGGTTTTCCGGCAACCGTTCCCTGCTGGCGCAGCTCGGTCTCTGCCAGTAGCTGTTCCCGCCCAACCGGATCGAACAGGCGGTTGGCCAGTTCCAGCCCGGCCATGGCATCCTTGGCGTACAACACCGTCGCGCCGTAGGCCGGTGCGATGCGGTTATCGGCAAAGTTGCGCGACAGCGCCGCGCCCCCTACCATCAGCGGCACCGTGATTCCCGCGGCTTTCAGGTCGGCGGCCGTGGTCTCCATCTGCAGGGCGCTCTTGACCAGCAGCCCGGAGAGGCCGATGAAGTCGGGCTGTTCACGCCGCGCCGCCTCGATCAGCGTCTCGGAACCGACCTTGATCCCCAGGTTGACCACCTGGAAGCCGTTGTTGGAGAGGATGATTTCCACCAGGTTCTTGCCGATGTCGTGCACATCTCCCTTGACCGTGGCCAGCAGCATCTTCCCCTTGCTGGATGTTTCACCTTTTTCGAGATGCGGCTGCAGATGTGCCACGGCAGCCTTCATCGCCTCGGCGGACTGCAGCACCTCGGCCACGATCAGCTGGTTATCGTTAAAGAGCCGCCCCACCTCGGCCATACCGGCCAGCAGCGGTCCGTTGATGATGTCAAGAGGCTTGTCGCCCCGTTCCAGCACCGTATCCAGATCATCGGTCAAGCCGTTCTTGATCCCCTCGACGATGTAGCGGGAGAGGCGCTCTTCCGGCGGCAGGTCGGCTGCCGGCGCGTGGACGGCCTGCTTTTTGTCGCGGAAGGCGGCGGCAAAGGCGGCCACCGGGTCGTCGCCGCGCCAGAAGATCAGGTCTTCGGCCAGTTTGAGCTCTTCCGGTGGGATGGAGGCGTAGCGCTCCAGCTTCTCGGTGTTGACGATGGCGTAGGTCAGCCCGGCCTTGACGCAGTGGTAGATAAAGACAGCGTTCAGCACCTCGCGCCCCGCCTGGGGGAGGCCGAACGAGACGTTGGAGATGCCCAGAATCGTGCTGGACTGCGGGAATTCCTGCGTGATCAGCCGCACCCCTTCGATGGTCTCCACCGCACTGCCGATGTAGGCGGCATCACCGCTACCGACCGGGAATACCAGCGGGTCGAAGATCAGATCCTCCGGTCGGAGACCGTACGTGTTGACCAGCAGATCGTAGGAGCGCCGCGCCACCGCCAGCTTGCGCTCGCGGGTGACCGCCATGCCGTGCTGCGGGTCTTCGTCAATGCACCCAACCACCACCGAGCCACCGTAACGGTGCAGCAGCGCCGAAACTAAAGCAAATTTCCCCTCGCCATCCTCCAGGTTGATGGAGTTGATCAGGCATTTCCCCTGCAGCCGTTGCAGCGCCAGCTCGGTCACCTTCGGGTCGGTGGAGTCGATCATGATCGGCGCCCGCACCTTGCGCGGCACAAACTCCAGCAACCGGGTCATGTCGGCGGCCTCGTCCCGATCCGGGTTGGCCACGCAGACGTCGATCACCTGGGCGCCCCCCTTGACCTGATCACGGGCAATTTCCGCCCCCTCTTCAAAGCGTTCCGCCACGATCATGTTCTTGAACTTGCGCGAACCGATGACGTTGGTGCGCTCCCCCACCAGCAGCGGCCGGGCATCCTCCTCCACCGTCAGCGCTTCGATCCCGGACACGGCCCGGCGGCGGACAACAGAGGGACGGCGCGGCGCCCGACCGGCCACCATGTCAGCAATGGCGGCGATATGCGCCGGAGTGGTGCCGCAGCAGCCGCCGACGATATTGAGCCACCCCTCATCCACAAAGCGGGACAGCTTGGCTGCCAGCGACGCGGGCGATTCGGCGTAGTTGCCGTTCTCGTCCGGCAGACCGGCGTTCGGATAGACCGAAATATGGCAGGAGGCCAGCTCCGACAGGGTGCGGAGATGGTCGGTCATGAACTCCGGGCCGGTGGCGCAGTTCAGGCCGATACTGATCAGGCCGAGATGGTCCTCAAGATGGGCCAGACTGGTGTAGAGCGCCTCTACCCCCTGCCCGGCCAGCATGGTGCCGGTCGCTTCGATGGTGCCGGAAATCATCAGCGGCACCCGCTGCCCCGACTCCTCGAACGCCAGCCGGATTCCTTCGGCGGCGGCTTTCAGGTTCAGGGTATCCTGCGCCGTTTCCAGGAGCAGCAGATCGACGCCGCCGGCCAGCAGCCCCAATGTCTGCCCACGGAACGCCTGCACCAGCTGGTCAAAGGTCACCCCGCCGGTCACGGAAATGGTGCGGGTGGTCGGCCCCATGGAACCGGCAACCCAGCGCGGCTTATCAGGCGTTGAGAAGGCATCGCACGCGCGGCGGGCAACCAGAACAGCCTGGCGGTTCAGCTCGAACACCTGGTCCTGCAGGCCGTATTCGGCCAGCACGATATCGGTGGAACCGAACGAGTTTGATTCGACGATATCGGCCCCGGCGGCCAAGTAGGCGCGGTGGACATCTTCGATCACATCGGGGCGGGTGATGGTCAGGTATTCGTTGCACCCTTCATATTCAGCGCCGCCGAAATCAGCAGCGGTCAGGTTGCGGGCCTGGATCTGGGTGCCCATGGCGCCGTCGATTACCAGGATGCGCTCAGCCAGGGCGGTCAGGATGCTTTGTGTCATGCGGGAAAATCCTCCATAAATTCTGATTCCGAAGATACTACCTTCTCAAAAAGCGGCTGTCACCTGGTTAAGACAAAAAAGTGTGCATTGATTGTTTTTATGCAATAATCAGGTATAGTTATCAGCACCTTTCTTATCATATTCACTCCATTTACAGGAGGCGTTCCATGAACTTGAACACCCACACAACCGTCCTCAACGAAGGCGACCCGGATCAGAAACGGACCGAGATCCTGCAGTATTTCCACGACACCTTCGATGCGGACGAAAAACTCTACGATACGCTCAAATACGACGACACGTTCTATCTC
>JBAYTT010000040.1:0-24118 GCA_041675485.1 Pelobacteraceae bacterium
CAGCGAGCATAGGCAACGGCATCATTCCAGCTTATGCATACAACCGGGTGGTCGTCATCCTGCCGAAAACCGGGCATGCGCCAATTGGCCGTGGGCTCCTTTTTCCAGGAACTGCCGTCAAAGATGTGGCAACCATCATGTGTCTCGGCGTCGGTTCGGTAGCCGGTGGCGGCTTCGAATCGCTTGAATTCTCCACGTGTCACCGAAAACGGCGAAATTGAAAAACTGCCGATGCATACTTCATGCACAGGCATTTCTATATGGTAGGCATCCTCAAACGTGTTGCCCATGAGAAAACATCCAGCCGGAACCGAGATGAATTCTTGAGCAAGTTTTTTGTTCTCAGATGCCTGGGCTGATTCGTGTATACAGCAGAAAAACAACACCAAGGCGATTAGACGAATCATGTGCACACCTCTGTTAATTTGATTCTAAAGATAACACCCGTGATCAGGTGAGTCAATCCAGATGAACAGTGCGTTGCTGGGTGAGTTAGCAAAATAAATCGAGTAACTAGCCTCTTGTGCGTCAGTGTCTCTTTACTGTTTAGGGAATAATAGCGTATAGTGGCAAATCATGATTTCTCTCTCCAGAATATTTCGCTGCGGAACACTCCTGCCCCTGCTTTTTTTTATGTTCTTGTCCGGATACTCTCATGCCGCGACACTTACCAAAGACACTGTTTGGCAAGGGGAAGTCAAGGTTGAAGAGGATATCCTTGTACCTAAGGGTATTACTCTTACTATAAAAGCCGGCACAACCATTAGTGTGGTTTCCGCTGAGAGTACTAAAACCGATCCCGAATACGTCTCACCACTTACCGAGATAACCATAAGGGGAACGCTTAATGTCGAAGGCACAGAAAAGGCTCGAGTTGTCTTTGCCGGGGTGGATGACAGAGCGGGGAGCTGGGCTGGCATTGTGATTGACCAGGGAATGGGTGAGTTACGCTCGTGCCGGATCAAAAACGCCGATACAGCTCTGTACGTGATTGATGGTAATGTGGTTGTACGCGATTCTGTCCTCAAAGATAATCGTTATGGAGTCGTTGCGCAGGGGAACAGAACCGATGTTCGTATGGAAGGTTCTCGCGTCACTGAAAATGAGTATGGAACGTTCACTTTTCAGGGAGCTCTCCTGGTGTTAAAGGGGGCTTCCGTTGCAGGAAATAGGAAAAAGGATAGTTATTCTGCATCGGTAAAGGAAGTGGTCCCATCAGCAGCTCTTGTTGCGTCAGTTGAGCCTCCTGTCAGCAGACGCTATCAGGACGAGGTGTTCAGGGGAGACACCGTCTGGCAGGGACGAATTGAGGTTGCAGGGATGATTCGGGTTCCTGAAGGAGGGAGGTTGTTCATACTGCCTGGAACGATTGTAGAGTTTGTGAAGAAGGATACGACCGGTACTGGAATTGGCGAAAACGGTCTGCTGATTCAAGGGCGCTTGATTGCCAAAGGTACTCCAGAGAACCCGATAGTCTTCAGGTCGGCCGAGAAGGTCAAAAGAATTGGAGACTGGGACTCAATAAATATCATGAACAGTGCCGGTGCACAAAATCTCATCGAACACTGCCGTATTGAAAATGCCTACAGAGGGTTGCATTTTCACTTTTCCCATGTTGCTTTATATAATTCCACTTTGACCAACAACTATCGTGGCATTCAGTTTCAGGAATCTCTGGTGCTTCTGAAGAACAACCAGATATATGGCAACAAGAGCGGTGTTCAGGGGCGCGATTCAGATGTTACCCTGATGGACAATGTCATCTCAGAAAATACGCTGGGTGCCAACTTTTTCAGGGTGAATCTGTTGGCTCGCGGGAACAAAATTACGGCAAATGCCAAGGAAGGATTGCGAATACGTGAAGGGGTCTCATCTCTTCATGGAAACCTTATTGATGGCAATCGATTCGGCCTGATGATTGCAGATATGTTTTATGGCGAATTCAATCGGAACAGTATTACAAATAATCTTGAAGTTGGCATGTCCCTGAAGAATGCCGATAATGTCGATGTTGTGGGTAATGTTGTTGCTTCGAACGGGATTAATGGACTGAATATCCAGGAGTCACGAGCCAATATCACTGGCAACCAGATCTCCGACAACGGTGAGCGGGGCATTGGGGTGCAGTCGTTTGATGGTGAAATAACGGGGAACAACTTCATAAATAACCGGCTATACGCGATTGACCTGGAAGGGTCGCATGATGTGATTGCCTTTGGAAACTGGTGGGGAGGGGATGAACCGTCCAGAGTTGTTTTTGACAAACGTTCAGATCCCTCAAGAGGGAAAGTTGACTATGATAAGGCCAGCAATCACCCTTTCAGATTCGTGTGGCCACTATCGACGATACCTGTCAATGTTATCTGGCGAGGCGATATCTCTGTAACAAAACCGGCTACGGTGGTCCTTCCTGGAGTGGAACTGATGGTTGCTCCGGGAACAACTGTGGAGTTCTCTGAAGGTGCTGGACTGTTGGTCAAAGGGCGCCTGATTGCCAAGGGACGGAGCACCGAAAAAATCAGATTTACCTCGGATCGCAAGAGGGGTGCCGGCGACTGGGATGAAGTACAATTGGAATATGCTACCGGCAGTACCATAGATAATTGCATTTTTGAATATGCCACGTGGGGATTGCACAGTCATTTTACCAACCTGATTGTTTCTGATAGCAGTTTTTCTAATAATTACGGCGGGATGAGATTCAGAAGCGGCCCCGCTGAAATTCGAGACTCGACATTCGAAAACAATTCAATCGGCATACGGTCCTATATCGGTAATGCCGTTATCCGGGGAAATTCTATCAGAAAAAACGAAACCGGTATTTTTGTCAGAGAAAAAGGGGCTGGTCTCTTGATCACTGATAATAATATTTATGAAAACAGCAACTACGGCATCAGGGTGGGTGATTTCAACAACGAGGATGTCAATGCCCGTGGAAACTGGTGGGGAAACGCTGACCCAGCCAGTGCCATTTTTGACGAAAAATATGAACCGGGCATAGGAAAAGTGCTGTTTGATCCTCCTCTCTCTGAACCTGTTGGAATGAGACCTTTGAAATGACGGGTTCTATACGGATTTTGCTCGTGGCAGTTGTGAGTGTGTTGTTTTACACCTTGCCGGCTTTTGCTGTGGAGACGCATCTCTTGAAGGCCAGGGTCTCTGATATTGATGGCCGGACAATGGAAGGCGCCAAGCTGTTTATCTATGACAGCTCAAATGTGCGGAGGCCTGCTGATTTCATATCATCTCTTTCTGATCGGGCCGGTCAGATACAAATCGTTTTGCCGCCAGGAAAATACTGGGTGGTCGCGCGTTTTAAATCAGACGGGAAATATGGTCCGTTAATGCCGGGCGACAAGCACTCCGGGGAACCACTTGAGATTGACATGTCCGTAAGTGGCGGTGTTGCTGATTTAATCGTTGCGGATATCCGGGAGCTTGGTCAGAAGAAACGGTCCAGTGCAACAGATGCGTTGCGTTTGAAGGGGCGAGTGATTGATAGCCAGGGCGCTCCCGTTGCACAAGCATTTGTATTTGCCAACAGATCTAAAGAGGTTAGTGAACTGCCTGACTATATTTCAGCCTGGACGGATACGGATGGTCGATACGAAGTATATGTACCATCGGGTCCGATATATTTTGTAGGCGTATCACGGGAGTTCCCTCTTAAGAATCTGAAGGGTTATGCCAATCCGGTCGTGATTGAGAGCGGGAAAATAGATATTGCCATAGATATTAATTTGACAGTACAATGATTTCTTGCCTGGAATACTAGACAATTTGTAGATAATCCCTATTTAAAATGAGGTGAGGGTATGAAAAAAATCATATACTTTGTTATGACGGTTGCATTCTTCATGACTGTTCATGCGTCAATAGCGTGTGTCGGCAAGACAATCCATCTTGGTATATCAAGTGCTAACGAAAAGCTTATGGCTGAAATGGCTTCGCTAATGATTACCGAAAGAACCGGATCAAGTGTAAAAATTGATATGTACAAAGACTCCAGGTCACTGTACGAAGCGGTTAAGCAGGGGAAAGTCAACATCCTCATGGAAAACACTGATCGCGCCCAGGAGGTTTTGGGCAGAACTCGTGGGTCTGCTTCGGCAATGGGAATTGATGCTATCAAAAGCGAATATCGCAAAAACATGAACCTTACCTGGCTCAATCCCTTCGGGGGAACGCCGCAGTACGCACCGGTTTTGACGGGAGATACTCTAAGCAATTATCCGGCTCTGCCCAAACTACTGAACAAGCTTGCCGGGGTTCTTTCGAACGATACGTACATGAAGCTGGTTAAATCATCAGAATCAGATGATAAAACAAGAAAGATCGCAAAAGATTTTTTGAAGGGTAAAAAGCTTATTTAGCATGAGGGTGCCGTTGATATTTGCCGAGTGGATGAATAAGGTTGTAAAATATTTTGCGTCGACTGAATTGGCTGTTACACTTTTACTTGTAATTTCGCTTGTTGCCATTCCCGGAACATTTTCAGAAAACCGCACAATTTATTCAAGTCCCCTGTTTCTTCTATTGCTCGGTCTTTTTGGGATAAATCTGATTCTTTGCACACTGCGGAGATTCAAGACGATTTCCAGGCCAGTTCTGGTGTTGCATGGTGGAATAATCGTAACACTGGTGGGATGTATTCTGGCTACGTTTGGCTTTGTGGCGACTGTCAATCTGTACGAAGGGACTATGGCGGACCATGTTTATCGCTGGGATCTGAAAAAGGATGCTCCTCTGGGCGTAGACATGCTTCTGAAAAAAATAAACTGGGAATTTTATCCGATGCCTGTGAAAATAGGCGTTTTAAGAGGCCAGAACAAGGAAAAGCTGTTTGAACTGAAAACCGGGCAGAGTTTTGATTTTAATGGATATCGTATCGATGTAGGTCCTGTGGAATACAATTCTGAGAATCTGAAGCTGTCGGTTTTTAAAGAAAACCGCATGCTGGGTACATTCAATACTTTGTCGGGTTCATCGGATCTTCCCCCAGATTTCCCGTACTCATTCAAGCTGGTTGCGTTCAAAACTCCAAGACTGAAAAGACAGTGGGTTGACCTGGTACTTACGGATACAGCTGGAGTAGTTTCTGAGGGCACTGCTGAAGTGAATGGGCCTTTTAAATGGAAGGGGCTTTACTTTTTCAACACCCAGATCGATGAGGATAAGGATGGTGTCCAATTTGCCGGTATCCAGATTGTGCAGGATCCGGGGAGATGGCTTGTATTTCTGGGAATGACGATTGTTGCTATTGGCGCCTTCATGGCGACATTCAGGAGATTATATGGGGTTCGGTGAACTGATCTTCTCAAAACGCAAGGATGATTGTGAGCTGCATGGCGGTCATGCCAGGAAAGCCAATCGTACCCTGTTGATCATGATTGCCGCCTGCCTCTGCCTGATTGTCTGGCATGTGTGGGGTCATGGCCTGAGCAATCCCGCTGGTGGTGGAACATCACCTTCAGGATCGCTGCCGGTACTTGTCGGATATGAAATCTGGGACCTGCTGTTTAACGCCCACGGAGTAATTGCAGAGCTGTGGGATGTCGTACCGTATTTTCTTGTCGGCATTTTTCTGGCAGGATATCTCCGTACCTTTAAAATAGCGGTCAAACTTCAGGCTTCGTTGCGGAAATACGGTGCCATGAGCGTGGTTGTAGCCTCTTTCGTAGGCATCATCACGCCGCTCTGTGCCTGCGGAACCATTACCACCGCGGTAAGTCTGCTGTTTGCCGGATTGCCGCTTGCGCCGGTCATGTCATTGATGGTGACATCGGCGCTGCTGAGTCCATCAACGTACCTGATTACCCTTAACGATCTGGGGCCTGAGTGGACGGTTATCAGGACTATCTCAGCACTTGTCATGGGCTTTTTTGCCGGCGGAGTCACCCATTTTCTGTGTAAAAAGGGATTCGATAAGGGGGGATTGTTCATAGAAGGTGCTGTAGTTCCCGGTGATTTTCATGATGAAGATTATCCTATCGAACATTTGCGCTGCAATTGCAGGGAAAAGTTTGGTAACCGTGTCGCGGTGAGGACAAACAGCAAGTTCCTCATCTTCCTTGCAAAAACGTCGGAAATGTTCTGGATGGTGGGGAAGTACATACTGGTGGGTGTCTTTATTGGCGCCAT
This sequence comes from Pelobacteraceae bacterium, assembly GCA_041675485.1. Classification (GTDB taxonomy): domain Bacteria; phylum Desulfobacterota; class Desulfuromonadia; order Geobacterales; family Pseudopelobacteraceae; genus JACRCG01. The sequence goes on from JBAYTT010000040.1 coordinate 6,142, forward strand.
TGTTGAACGCTACATGCCGAGTGACTGGATGTTTCAGTTTTTCGGTCGCAAGGATCCTCTGAATATTGTCTGGATCACTCTGGCTTCAGTGCCGATGTTTCTTCACCAGCTAAGTGCATCCAGCATTCTTTCACATATCAAGAGCTCACTGCATGGGACGCTTGACGGAGGCGCCGCCCTGGCCTTCATGATTGGTGGACCGGTAACGGCCATACCTACCATGGTTCTGTTCTGGACGATCTTCAAGAAACGGGTTTTTGTGTTGTATATGTTCGTATGTCTGGGCGGCACGATAATAATTGCTTCTGCATTCCAGTGGTTGGTATTCGTGCCCGGTGTTGATACCGGCAACCAACTGTTCAGAAATGTTTCGTCACTGGCGGGGGGGCATTCAGCCGTTATCAGGAAAGATAGCAATAATGTCCGGATAGCTCTTGACCCGGTAGGCAAGAATGTTATTGCCACCTATGCAAACGACCTGGCAGGTCAGGGAAGTATTGTCTTTGATGCCGGTTTTAACCGGTTTACAGCCGCCGCAGCCGGGATTGAAGATGACCGCCGCTACGTGGAAAACATTGCCAGCTGGATTGAACAGAACAGCAGTTCATCTATTGGCAAAAACGTCCTCATTTATTCTGTTGCCGGTAGCAATGATACTGCCGGATTTACCGGAGGAGTTGCAGACATCCTGCGTAACTCCCGTTTCACTGTTACATTCATGGACCGTACCAGTACATCGCAGCTTACTGACAAAATGTTGGCTGATATCGGTCAGCTGTGGCTGTTTTTTCCTGAATCCGGCGGAACTGTTCAGCTGACCGAGGGCGAGATAAAGCTGGTCTCCCGTTTTAACGAACGCGGGAACGGAATGCTTGTTTCTACGGATAACGGCCAGACCGTTCTGCGAAGCGATGCATCGGTTAATCTCCTGTCTTCCCGGTATGGAGTCTTGTTTTCTGGAAGTGCGGAAAGCACACCTCGTATTTCTGTTGGGATAACATCACAACTTTTTTCATCTGCGTCAGAATTACTTGGCAAGTTTCTCAAGATTGTTCACAAGGCATAACAGGTATAACGATACAACGTCTCAACCATCACATCAGAGAGAAAGGGAGTAACAATGAAATCGCAAATTATCGATGTCCAGAAAATGAAGAAATTTGATGATGCCAAGCGCTATCAGGAAACAATCTTTACCGACGATCATAACCGCATCAGCATGCTGTGTCTGAAACCGGGGCAGGACGTTGTTACCCATACTCACCATGGCAGCCATATCTGGACGGTCATCGAGGGTGAAGGCGAGCTTCTTTCCGGCAAAGAGTCCCAAAAAATCAGTGTCGGCCAGATTGTTGTCGTTCCGGCATTCGAGGATCACGGTATTCGTAATGCTTCATCAGAAAATCTTGTCATAGCCTCTATTACTGCGAAAGGTGACTAGAAATCATGTCCAAGGTTTTTCGCAATCCGGATGTCCTCTGGCGCCGGGAATCTGATACAAGCGAAGGCGCATCTCAAGAGGAAGCTGTTGCGGCCATCCTCTTCTCAGGCGGTTCGATGCTCTCCCTGAATGAATTCGGCATAGAGCTCTGGGAAATGTGTGATGGTCAGACCGTGGATGAGTTGGTGGCTTCCCAGCTGTCTGAATTCGATGTGGATGAGGATGTTCTGCGGAGTGATATTCAGGAGTTCCTCAACAGCCTGTTACAAAAGGGGTTTATACGGTATGAGTAACCTGCAGCTCAAAGCACCTCTTACTATCAATTGGGCTATCAACAACAGCTGCAATTTCGCCTGCAGTCATTGCTACAGTCGTGAGGATACCCATGACGAACTGCCACGGGATGTGCTCTATACCTGTATCGAAAAAGTGGTGAAAGCCGGAGTTTTTTCCGTCAATTTTGGCGGAGGGGAACCGCTGCTCCATCCGGACCTGCTTGATATTGCATCATTTTCCAGTGGTCTTGGGTTGCGGGTCTCCATGAACAGCAATGGCTGGCTGCTTGATCACGACAAGGCTGTTGCGCTTAAAGAAGCCGGATTCACCAAAGTCGGTATCAGTATCGACAGTCACCTGCCTGATGTTCATGACAACTTTCGTGGTGTGGCGGGGAGCCATGTCCGGGCACTGGCGGCTCTTGGCCATCTGAGGTCGGCAGGTATTACGACATCCATTTCAACAGTGATTTGTCGTATCAACAGTTCAACAATTGATGAACTAGTGGCATTGGCCCTTGAACATGGTGTTGGCCAACTGAATTTTCACAACTTCAAATGTTCGGGACTCGGCATGTCGAACAAGGATGAGCTTGATTTGACGCCCGAAGAGTGGAAACTTTTTTACCGTGATGCCATTGCTGCGAAACACACGGTAAAGAATCTTGATATTTCGCTTGATGACCCTATCATCGCCCTTCTTGATGCACGCGATGCCGGAAGCCTTGTCAAAGGGAGCGTTTGCGGCAAATTATCGCTCAATATCAAGGCGAATGGCGACATGACGCCGTGCGGCTTCATTCCGATTGTTATCGGCAACATCGTCAAAGATGACCTGCAACAGGTTTGGAAGGACTCGGCAGTGCTTGATAAGATGCGCAACAAACAGCCGACCGGCAAATGCAGCGGATGCAGCAAGTATGACGACTGTCTGGGAGGGTGTACAGCGCGGGCGCTGGCCCTTACCGGCGACATGAACAGCCCTGACCCGCATTGTTGGGGAAGTGATGCACCGGCAAAGTGACAGCCATATGAATCGATTGTTCGGACCGCTGTAACGCTGTATATCTGAAGGAACCTCTGAATGGAACTGGCACTACCAATTACCGTTTACTGGGATCTTGCTCCCAACACGCCTTTTGATGATGCCTTGTTGCGGATCTGTGACGGGATTCTTGAATGTCGTCCACTCATGCTTCAGTTGTTTGATCCCTCTCCGGAACTGAGCGAGGGTGCTCGTGCGATTCTGAAGAGATTCAGGGAAACGCCAGTATCCGTATCGTTGACCCTGAGGTATTCTAATCTGTTATCTCTTGCCGGAGCTTCGATTAATGAGCTTGATGTCAAGGAACTCCTTCTTGTTTGTGACAGCCTGGACTCTATAGGTGATATGACGTGTCAGCCTGAAGTTGGGCTGTCTTTTTTTGTGAGCAGTGGAAATTGGCGCGAGCTTCCAAAAGTTGTTTCCTTCTGCCGGGACCACGGTATAAATCGTCTGATACTGCCGATGCAGCGTTTATATAACGGAGAAACCCCATTTCTTTTGAGTGCCATTGAGCAAAAGCTTCTGGAAAACGCTCTCAAAGCAGTTGGTGGAACTGCTGGGCTGCGCCTTACTATCCATGATCCTTTTCTTTGGCGCGCCTTTAATCCGGGAATTCCATTTCCGCAAGGGGGATGCCAGGCTGCTAACACAATGATTGCAATCGCTCCCGATGGCGGAGTGTACCCTTGTCCGACCCTTCCTGAACGACTCGGAGAAATCGGAGCAACATCGTTGAAAGACATCATCGCTTCGCCTGCCAAAAAAGAGCTCCGTGGCAGGATAAGGCACGATCCTGTGGCCTGTGGCAGTTGTCTTGAGATTTCCGCGTGTCACGGAGGGTGCCGCGGGAGGTCGTATGTCCTGCATGGTTCTTTCGATGAAATTGATGATGCATGCAGATAATGGTTGAAATATGGTCAACAGGCGGATAAACGCTCGTTCCGGCTTCCGGGAAAGGAAACACGTTTGGAATATTCTGACATCATAAAGTTTCATGGCCACTCCTGCCCTGGTCTTGCAATCGGGTACCGTCTGGCTACTGCCGCTATGAACGCACTCGGAGCAAGCCGCTCTGATGATGAGGAACTTGTTGCCGTTGTCGAAAGTGATGCCTGTGGTGTCGATGCGTTGCAGTGCGTGAGTGGCTGTACGTTCGGCAAAGGTAACCTTGTGTTCCGTGACTACGGAAAACATGCCTACAGTCTCTTTTCCCGCGTGAAACAACAGGGGGTGCGTGTGGTGTTCCACGGCAAAGGTATTCCGGCTGAACTTCGGGAGGACAGGCCTGCTTATGCCAAACGCATACTTGCTGAGCAGGAAGATGCCGTTGTTTCCATTACCCGGATTCCATACGAGGAGTTGCAATCTGCCCGCATAAGGAAAACCGTTGTCTGTGCCGGTTGCGGTGAAGCTGTCATGGATACCCGGGTTCGCGGGGCTGGAGCAGGGTATATCTGTATACCCTGTGCAGATCGAAGATAAATTTCTAATCAACAAGACAGGAATTAAGCATGCAGATTAATAGGGTAATCAGGTTGATAGTAGCGCTGGTGGTGCTCGGAACTTTTGTCGGATGCAAGGCTGAAGGAAAACGTCAGGTCGTTAAGATCGGCTATATGCTGTGCAATAGTGAACAGGAAACTACCCAACGATTTCTGCCGCTTACCAAGTACCTGTCTGATAAGGTCGGAGTAGACTTTGTCATGGTGCCGGTTGATACCCATGACTTTGAAAAAAGGTTTAAAGCTGGCGAATTTACCTTTACTCATACAAATTCACTTATATATATCGTACTTCACGAAAATCAGGGCGTTCAGTTGCTTGCATCGGAGAAACGTGGAAAACTGGGTTCCCGTTCTGCCGGTGCCATCATTGCACGTAAGGGGAGTGGCATTAACAAACTTGCTGACATTCGTGGCAAGCGGATGGCCTTTGGGCCGATGCTTGCTCCAACCGGTTATCTTGCCGAGTACGATATGATGCTTGCTGCCGGCATCAACCCGGAGAACGACCTCGGGCATTACACAATCCCGCCCGGTTCGTACAAACATGAGAAGTTGATCTATGGTGTCCTGTACGGAATGTACGATGTTGCTGCCGCTCCTGTTATGGATATTGAAAATATGACTCGCGACGGCAAGATCGCTCCGGACGATCTCGTGATCCTTGCCCAGAGCAAGCCGATTCCGTATTGTACTTTTGGTGTGGCAAAAGATGCCGATCCGGCCCTGGTCAAGAAGGTTAAGGATGCGCTCATGTCGTTAATACCGACAGATACCGCTACTGTTGACGGTGAGCAACTTAAGGTTATGAAAGCTGCATGGATTGATGGCTATGAAGAACTCCTCGATTCTGACTATGATCCGATCCGTGAAATGGCAAAACGGGTGAATGTTGCCCCCTACCAGAAATATTAGCAAAGGCTTAAATGTTTAGAGATACTTTTGATAAGCTTTCCTGGTCGATCCTCGTAATTGCAGTTTTATCGCTAGTGGTCCTCCTTTACGTGGATGGTGGTACAGGAAGTGATAAACGTACTCATGGTCCAGGTAAAGCCTTGGAGCGTGAACTGGCCTATCGGTCCCGTGTCGAGCTGATTTCCACACTTTTTGCCCCTGTTGAGAAACTTCGAAAAGAGGGGAACAATCAAACGGCCCTGCTGAAGCTTGATGAGTTGATAAAAAAATATCCCGGTGAGGGGCACGGCCACATTCTTCAAGGTGAAATACTCTACACTATGGGGGCGTTTGACGAGGCGGTTGCTTCATATGTTGAAGGGATCAAGCTGAATGGGGATTATGTCGACGCCAAGAGCTCACTTTCAAGACGGGCAGAAATCCAGCATCTGGTGGAAGAAGGATTAAAGAATATTGGCCAGCGATCCGCCGCTAATCCGGACAATCGTACCCTGGCAGCTTTTCGTCAGAAGATTAATTACCTGAAAAGCCGCTTGGCCGGAGGATGCGAATAGATGCTGCGCAATCGTGAATTCTGGTTGGTTGTGTCTTCCGGACTTTTTCTTGGAATTCTTGGAGTATTGCTTTCTGTATGGGGCAATCCGGAGAATTCCGGAATTTGCGTCTCTTGCTTCATAGAGAATAGTGCAGGTGCTTTGGGGCTGCACGATAATCAGAGAATGCAATATCTCCGACCGGAGTTGATGGGTTTTGTGCTCGGATCTGTTTTGAGCGCACTCATATTCCGTGATTTTCGTTCACGCGGAGGAAGTGCACCTCTTTCACGCCTGTTTCTCGGAATATTTATGATCTTCGGTTGTGCGGTTTTTATCGGGTGCCCGATAAAACTGATGCTCCGGCTTACCGCAGGAGACCTCTCAGCTGTTGCTGGTGTCGTAGGGTTGGTGGCCGGCGTGTGGGGTGGGCTTAAAGGTTTGGCCCATGGAGTAGAATTTACTCCGCAATCTCATGGAAAAGCAAATGGCGGTTTGCTGATTCCGATTCTGTTTTTACTGTTACTGGTGTTCTTTTTCGTTCGCCCCTCCTTTCTCCTCTTTTCCTCTCAAGGTGGGGGCGCTCAATTTGCTCCGTGGCAGATGACACTGATTGCAGGGACCGGTTTGGGGGCCTTGGCACAGCGGAGTCGATTCTGTATTACCGGCAGTATTCGCAATTTCATGCTGATGGGGTTCAGAGTGCCCGCCCTGTGGGGGCTCCTTTTCTTTGTTGGTGCTGCTCTGGTCACAAATCTTGTCTCAGGCCGGTTTAATCCTGGACTCTACGGTCAGCCGGGAGCTCATATAGAGTATCTCTGGAGTTTTCTTGGCATGGGTTTGGTCGGTTGGATTTCGGTGCTGATCGGCGGTTGTCCCTTCCGGCAATTGATCAAGGCAGGCGAAGGTGATGCAGACGCGGGTATGGTGGTTATTGGCATGTTCATTGGCGGTGCTCTTGCCCAGTCATGGGGGATCGCTGCCACTGCCTCCGGTGTTTCGATTTACGGCAAGATCTCGATCCTTGCAGGATTTGTTCTTGTTGCTGCTGGAAGCTTGATGTTTCGTCAACGAACTCAATAAGAAGATTGTCCTAATCGGATACTGTGCTGCTTTGCTACCTTATCACGCGAGGAGTCATGTATGGGAAATACGGTCAGGTTTGGTATCTCGCTTGATGAAAAACTACTGGCAAATTTTGATCAGCTAATCGAGCAGAAGAGTTACATGAATCGCTCCGAAGCGATTCGTGATCTTATTCGAGCTTCGCTGGTGGAAGAGCGACTGGGGGCGGAGGATCAGGAAGCTGTCGGTACAGTTACGCTGGTTTACAACCACCATGTCCGGGATCTTTCGGATAAACTCACGGAGCACCAACATTCCCACCACGACCAGATCATTTCGGCCCTGCATGTTCATCTGGATGCCCACAACTGTCTGGAAGTCCTTATCATCCGCAGTGCCGTCAGGGACATTAAGCAGATTGCCAACGAGTTGATCGGTGTAAAAGGGGTCAAGCATGGCAAGCTTGTGCTGACTACTACCGGCGAGGATCTCTAGACCGGACTAGTCACTGGCAGCGTTTGCGCAGGCATTCCCTGCGCAACTCAGAAAACAATGTTCAACTTACCATGGTCGGTGGAGAACGCTTGAGATGAAAACAGCAGCTGTCATAGCCCTGTTCTGTGCCGGTGGAGGGCTTACCCGCTACTATCTATCGGGGTGGGTCTACAGCCTGCTGGGGAGAGCCTTTCCATACGGTACATTCGCTGTTAATATCATCGGTGCATATCTGATCGGGTTGGTAATGGAACTGGGTCTGCGCAGCACGCTTATTCCCGATGCCGTGCGCCTGGGCTTGACGGTAGGGTTTCTTGGCGGCTTGACGACCTTTTCCACTTTTAGTTACGAAACGTTTTCGCTGCTGGAAGATGGCCAGTTTTTTGTTGCCTTCAGTAACGTCCTGGCAAGTGTTGCCGTCTGTCTCCTGTTCACGTGGCTGGGAATAATTACGGTTCGATCGCTGGTTTAATTGAGGATAGTGATATGACAAAACTGATTGGTGAGCAGGTTTTGATGCGGATATTCATCGGAGAGAGTGACCGTTTTGAGCATAAGCCGCTCTATGAATCTCTGGTGGAATTGCTGCGGAGCGAAGGATTTGCCGGGGCAACCGTATTGCGTGGAATATGCGGCTTTGGCGCCAACCGCGTGTATCATACTCAAAAGCTGCTGGATCTCTCTGCCGATTTGCCACTCGTGGTAGAGGTGATTGACAGTCAGGAAAAGATTGACGCCATCATGCCGCGCATCGACGCAATGATGGGTGGCGGCATGATTACGCTGGAGAAGGCGACCGTTATCCGCTACCGCCATGATACCAGGAAGTCACCAAACCCTCTGTAAGAAACTGCAGGTTTCTCGCGCAATATGTCTCTATAACCAGTTGTATTTATTTGAGTACATCTCGTCATACCATGCTTTATCCACTATCCTCCTGGTTTTCCTGCTCTCTTTCTTAAAACACCCTCTCATAAGAAATTATACATTTTACGGCATTTTATGTGCATTTAGTCCTGATTAATTATGTTGGCGTTTCAGTGCTTTTGTATGTCAGATTTCGTGGGGGGCTTTATGGGCTGCATCGAACGCTTTGGTATGCTTGCGCTTGCCTTTATAAGTATTATTTTATTGTATACGCTAAACAACGAGGCTTTTGCCGCTCTTCAGTGTTATGACTGCCATGGCACAACTGCTACGCAGGATATCAGGCCTGAAGACGAGTCTTTCAGGAATCCGTCAAGTGGTGGTTTTCCGGGAAACCATAGAAACCATCTTGGTTACGGAGCAACTCCTGGTTCCTGTCAAAAATGCCATCCCGGCAGTGCCGGCTATGTATCGGGACATAGAGATGGTAAAATAAAACTCTCCGGCAGCATCAACTCCGCATCACTTATTACAACCTACAACAACTCTACCAGTGCATTTCCACAACGCGCCAACCCTACGCTGGGAAACTGCGCCAATGTCAATTGCCATTTTGAAAACACTTCTCCCGTATGGGGGACAAATGCACTGGCTTCACCCGGCGACTGCAGCCGTTGTCACGGGACCCCTCCCACAGGCGGTACCACAGGATCAGCCGGGAGTCATGCCCGGCATGACGTGTATTACTCTGGTGCCGGCAAGTGTATCAAATGTCACGTAGATCATACCTCTGATGCCAATCCCTTCAGTCATGCCACCAGTGCTGGGCGACGAAGTCTGATGGTTGGACCGAAAGATCCACTCAATGCCCCGACCGGCAGCTATAACGGTCTGGTTAACGACTATCTGCCGAGCCAGAGCAACGCCTTCGGCAGTTGTTCCGATCTCTATTGTCACAGTAATGGTGCGCCATTTGACAAGTCAAACAGTACTGCTACCCCGACCTGGGGGAGTGGCGAACAGACGTGTTCATCCTGCCACGACAGTGGCGGAACCAGTTCCGGGTTGAGCGGTCGGCATGGAAAGCATACCGGAGGAACATATAATTTTGCCTGTGACAGATGTCATATCGATACGGTTACCGGGAGCAGCACGATCAAAAGTACAACGCTGCATGTAAACAAAACCAAAGATGTAACCTTTAAGGAAGGTGGTGATTATGACAAGTCGGGACGGGCGTGCAGCAACACGTATTGTCACAGCAATGCAGTCGGTGGAGCTCCGCGGCTAGCGGTGAAATGGTCGGATACAGCTGTGACCATGACCTGTTATTCCTGTCACAAGGGAAGGACCACAGACAGTTCCGCTGCCGACTGTTCAGCGATAGCAGGTGTCTGGAGCAGTGCCAGAGGGTACTGCACCCCCGACTTGACCATGTCGTCCAATGGTCACCATCGTCTTGTCGGTCCGCAGTGGATCAGAAAATATCCCTGTTATTTCTGCCACAACAACACGGTTGATGCTTCCGGAGCGATTAAAAATCCGGCGATGCATGTCAACAATTCAAAAAATATCTCCATGTCAGCGCAGTGGAATATCGACGGCAGGCTGCCAGCTTCATATGACTCTGAAACAAAAATATGCAGCAATGTTTATTGCCATAGCGACGGAACAACCAATCCTGAAGACGTCCGGCCGTTTGCCTGGACTGAGCCAAAGACTGAGTGCAATACGTGCCATGGGCACCCAACCGGAACATGCTCCAACGTAAATTGCCACGATGGCAGGACGGATATAAACAGCAAGGTTTGGACGGTGAAAACCGCCTGGCCGGTTGGATACGAATGGATGGGGGCAATGCCGATGTTTCCGAATCAGGGAGCCGGCACTCCGCGAGCAAACTCGCATTCAAGGCATGCGAAAACTGATTTTACCTGCGACATCTGTCACAACAAAACCATAAAGGGTGACTGCAATTCCTGTCATGCCGGCGGGATTCCGCCAGGTGGCATGGGAGAAGTTGCTCATATCGATGCCAACTATCATGTCAACAAAGATAAAGATGTGTATTTCAAGGATATGCCGAGCGCTATCTATGATAAAAACGCCAAAACCTGTTCAGGAACAACGTGCCACACCGGCGGAGTTGACCCGGTCTGGGGAGGATCGGTTAACAGCTCTGTAACATGTCTGTCCTGTCACGGAACAACCGGCTCTGATGTGGATGACTATAATGCCTTTAACGGCACTCAGGGGAAGATTAGCACTAATGAATGGGTATCCACGGGACATGGTCGCTATTCATCGGCAGCCAATTCGGGGAGTTATCCAAAATCGGGTAACCGTGCCGCGAACTTTCCGGGAAATCCCTGCTGGTACTGTCATGACAATAATGTCCTGCATAAGGACGCAAATAATCCATTCCGTCTCAGGATGCACAATCAATATACGCAGCGCTTTGAAAAAGAGTGTGTGTATTGCCATATGGAGGGGAATCAGGCCGAGTGTCTGTCATGCCATGTCGGTCAAACCGAGTCTCTTTCACCGCAGGCCACCGTCAATGGTATTTTGTACCGGTTCAGAAATACCTCAACCGAACTCAGATACCCGACTCATGTCTCCGTGACCGGCTGCATCAGTGCTTCATGCCACGCCTCGGACAGCAGCAGGCACAAGGTCAATGCCGGGGTCTGGACAGCGGAACAAAAAGAGGATGTCAAGAATCAGTATATGATGATGGGGGTCTGTCTTCAGTGTCATGACGATGACAGCAGCAATCAGTGCTCCAGTTGCCATGTGGCGCCTGCGGACAAGCCGCTAAAATATTCACTCGGGTTTGATCCGGGAACCGGATTTATCAAGCCCAAAAAAGCCCGCGCTTCAGCAGGGCATTTTGGCTACAAACATTACAAGGCGTTCAAGGACAGTGGCGGCTGGACAAAAGATGGAAATGGCAAGCCGATGGGCACATGGATGGGTGGCAAATTCTGCTGGGATTGCCATGATCCCCACGGTGACAGCAATATCTTCATGATTCAGCGCAAAGTCGCGACTACTACTGACGGTAAATTCGGGATACCGAAGACCCGATCCGATGTCACCTTTGTCAATACAGCCACCGGGACTGATTATGCGAGAAAGGCTGCGCCATTTGACGGTATCTGCAATGTCTGCCACTCGCCTGAAAGCAAGCATTACACCAGCAATTCCGGTGACGGCCACAATACGAGCAGGCGCTGCACCACATGTCATGAACACCGGTTTGCCGACAGCCATGCCAATAAGCAGAGTTGCGATAGCTGCCACAGTAACGCCAAGCCGGTTCCTAAGCATACCGCTTTTGGCTTGCCCCGGGACTGCACAAAATGCCACTCGGGTACTGTCGGTAAACGAATGGACGTCATGGGACAGATGAAATCCAATTCCCACCATGTGCAGGGCGTCGAAGTCACCAACAAGCATTGCTATAGATGCCACTGGGAAGCAACAGCAGAGGGGTTGATAGATGTCCAGTATCATGGCGGATATAACTACAAAAATTACTCATCGGTAAAAAATGATTTCGTTGACCTGGTGATATACGGACAGGGTGTTAGACCCACGGTATACAGAAATGTATCAACGTCTGCCGGCAGGGCTACCGCTGCAACATTCCTTGCAAGTAATATGGGGACTGCAGAAGAAAGAAATGAGGTTGGAAAAATTACAAACCACTGCATCTCTTGCCACAGCGATCAGAATAACGATACCACGCCGTTTGATGACTGCAAAACACCGCGCCAGTACGCATGGGATCTCCAGAGTGTTGCCTCCCGATATTTGCAGCTCGGTATTGCAACATGGGGTAAATATGCCGGTACTGCCAATGCGGCAAAGAAAGATATTGTGAAGTCATTCTCGGCTCACGGCAATACCATAAACAATGGCGGCGGATTTGATCCTGCTACCGGTCTTAATGCGACAATTCCTAATACTCGCAATGGCGCTGCCAATGTGCAGTGTTTCGATTGCCACAATTCACATGGGTCCAAAGTTGTCGGAGTCACCTCCAGCTATGTAACATTTAACGGAACCAACAATGGCGCGAATCTTAAAGAAACCAAGAACGGGATGGGTGGCTATACCGCTGATTACAAGGCAGCAGCAAATACAACCGGGGTAAATCCGTATGGTGCCGGCGCCGGACAATGTTTCGACTGTCACAATACCGCTGCTGCCGGGACAGCGGTCTCGGGAGGTAAAACCCCATGGGGGTACAACTCAACCTTTGGAGCTGCAGCACCGATCATGGGGTATAAGGATACTCCGAAGTTTGGCCAAGGCGTAAAAGCCTCTACTGCAAGGTTTACTGAACGCGATACCATGAAGACAATAGTCGGAGGACATTTAAAGGCTTCAGAGCCGCCCGGTTCACTCGCTAACCTGGCAAAGGATTCCGGATCAGCTTCAGCAGGTTCTGCGGTAACTCTTGAAGACAACACAAAAACCTGGAATTCAGGCGGTTTGGCCAATCTATACCTGCTGATGGGAAGTGGAAGCAACAGCGGGCAGGTGCGCAAAATCGTGTCCAATACTTCAAATATCCTGACTGTTGAACCTTTTGCTTCAGACATATCAAGCGGTGATACCTATAAGATTGTGCCGTATTCTACAACTATCAACGGACTCTGCACTCCGTGTCATGATCCGCATGGAGTCAGCCAGACCATGGGGAGCAATCAGGCATACGCGTTGCCGCTTCTCAAGGGTACCTGGATGACTTCTCCCTATAAGGAAGATGCTCCACCAACCGATCCCAGCGGTGACTATATTACAAATGGCCCGGATGGCAAGCCGAGGTCATGGGGGCAATACCAAAAACATCCGACTCCCAACCAGCCGTCAGCCAATTATAACCTTGACCGCACGACTTTTGGCGGGACCACCCGGATCTCGGAAAACGATGATAAATTCGCGGGATTATGCATGAACTGCCATAAGAAAGAAAATCTTACCGATGGCACTAATAAAAACCAGAATTTCAAGAGTGTTGACCGGATTCATGAATCGGTGAAAGGGTGGGGAGCAAACACGGAGCATTCCTATACCTGTTCGAAGTGTCATCAACCTCATAATTCCGGTTTGCCGCGTCTTATGCAGACCAACTGTCTTGACTATAAACATCGCGGCGGCAAGGCCTCCGGAGGATCGTACTGGTCGGCGGACAGCCAGAGCGGCTCCGCTCACGGTCATGCCGAGCACCGGGGTTATCCGATTGCGAACAATCTTGGCAATGATGCCAACAATGAGGCGACAACCAGTTGTCATGCCGGGGCGTCACTGAATTCAGGAACATGGCCTGATAAAAACCTGTGGAACAATGTTACTCCTTGGTAGTCATGTTCCCTTTTCGCAGCTGGTCTGGAGCCAGCGGAACCAGTGATAACCGTTACGTTTTTATATAACCGGAGATACAATAAATGACCAGAGAGTGGGAAAAATACATGAGCAGAGAGCATACACGGTGTGTTCAGCGGATTATTATTGCGATCATGTTTGTTTTGGCATTTTCAGCCGTGGGTCAAGCAAAGGGGAGTGATCCTGTTGCTCCATTTCCTTTGATGGATACTCGGGCCGGTTTGCAGTATGCCAAAGCCATGGCGGTTGATACCGGCGGCAACATAATTGTCGCCGGATATACGAACAGCGGCGCGGACAGCGACTACATGCTCGTAAAATTCAAGGCTGACGGCTCCGGTTTGGCCTGGGAGCCGGTCTATTTTTCCGGAACCGCCGATGATATTGCTACCGCTGTAGCAATAGATGCATCGAATAACATAATTCTGACCGGTACAACCTGGAACGGAACCAATAACGATATTCACACGATCAAATATAATGGCGTAACCGGAGCGGTACTATGGGAACATACCTATAATTCCGGAGGCAACGATACAGCCACTTCCATAGCAATCGACTCCGGAGGGGACATTTATGTAGCCGGATATGCATTCAATGGAACTGCACGGGATGATTTTCTTGTCATAAAATATCCCTCGGCAGGTTCTGTTCCTGCATGGGTCGAGCTTTACGACGACGCAGCCTATCCAAATAACGATAACAGGATTCTTGCTGTCGCCGCCGGAACTAATGGAATAGCAGTGACCGGTTATTCCTCAAAAGGTGGCGCGGATTTCGATATTTTGACCCGCACGTATGGATTTGACAAAACCCTGGTCAGGGAATGGCGTTACGCTTCTTCCGGCGGTGGTGATGATCGAGGAGCCGCAGTCAAGATGGATTCGGCTGGAAACGTCATAATTACCGGTTATGCAACCAATACAGCCGGTAATACGGACATATTCACCGCAAAATACGATCCGGCAAGCTCGACTTCAATGTGGGAAAAAATCCATGATGGCCGTGACAATGATGAAGCGAAGGGGGTATGGGTTGACAATGCCGGTGATGTCTATGTTACCGGCTTTACAACCACTCTTGCCGGCAATCAGGACTTTTTTACCGCCCGCTATGGAAGCAGCGACGGCGCGTTGATTTGGAACTCTGTTTTTGACGACGGCAATGGCGCAACGGATATTCCTGTCGCTCTGGTAGTCGACAACGCCGCGGATGGAGGTGTTTTTGTCACCGGCTACACAAATGTAGCAGCCAATGAAGACTACATGACTCTTAAATACAGGAAGGATAATGGGAGCCTGTTGTGGGAACGAAGCTGGAGCGGCAGCGGCAATAAGAATGATCGTCCGGTCGGAATTGCCCTGGAACCCGCCGGAGCCCCCAACCCGCGAAATGTTATCGTTGCGGGTTGGTCTGAAGGCACCACCGGTTATGACTTTGCTGCAACCAAGTATGACTTTGGAGCGCTCAACCCCCCGACCGGCCTTGTCGCGACGGCAGCATCCAACACATCCATCACACTGACCTGGAATGATAACTCCTCAAACGAGGATAGATTCTATATTCAACGAAAGCTGGGTGAAACCGGTACGTTTGCCGATATAACTACCGTCCCGGCAACGCTCGCTCCTGATACAGCCACCTATATCGATACCGGACTCGTTGCCAATAATTATTACTACTACCGCATCAGGGCGTATAACGCGGCAAGTGGTGATTCTTATTACAGTAACGAGGCGCGTGCTCTTACCAAGGTGGTTAGTTACGACAGTCCGATTTGGACTTTTATCCATAACAGTATGGATAACCGGACCGATCGTGCCACGGCAATTACGATTGGTTCCGATGATCATCCGATAGTAACCGGTTTCAGCGACATGACGGAAGAGGGGGTGCAGGACGCCCACTCATTTGACTACATGACCCTGAAGCTGGACAGGGCGGATGCCTCAATAAAATGGCAGGCGCGTTTTGACAGCGGTGACGGCGGCACGGATCAGGCTGAAGGCGTAGTGCTGGATAATGACGGCAATGCGCTGGTTACCGGCACGGCATACCTTTTCGGCGGCACGGACAAGAGCGATGATCTTTATACGATAAAATACGCTACGGCTACGTACGGCGATCCGGTGAACACCCCGCCGGTGCTCTGGTCGGATCAATACGGGACGCAGAGCGGAGTCGATCAGGCAACGGCCATTGAAGTAGTGCATGATGCCTCAAATAACAGCGTCGTCATTGGCTATGGAAATGGCTCGGGCAATACGGACATATTCATCATCAAATATGCCGCGAACGGTTCGCGCCCCTGGACGCCGATCGTGTATGACAGCGGTCGGAACGATTATCCGACGGCGGTGGCGCTTGACTCGGCAGGAGACATTTTTGTAACCGGTTACAGTTATGATACAACGCCTGATCCTACAGGCAGCTATGACTGGTTTACCGCCAAATACAGCGGTACTACAGGAGCTTTGATCTGGTCGGATACCTATAACGTCAGCAGCATCAATTTTGGAGGCATCAACCGCGATGACCAGGCGTTCTCCATTGATGTGGACTCGGCCGGAAACGCTTTCGTGACCGGTTATGCCACCAACAGCGCGGGGAATACGGTTTTCTACACATTAAAATATGATGGCAGGACGGTTCCGGCCGGCAATCGGAGAATATGGGAAAAATACTTTAATTACCCAGGGCTTAATGCCGATGCGGTGGCGCTGAAAATTGACCCGATCGACGGCGCGTTAGTAGTCGCCGGTTCTGCCTACATAAGCGCAACCGACAGCGATTTCCACCTGATCCGCTATAACTCACTCGATGGAGCGGTGGTCTGGGAAAGAAATTTTGATAAGCCGGACAGCTACGACTATGCATATGCAATGACGCTTGATTCTTCAGGGTACATCTATCTTGCCGGTGACAGCCGCAACGGGGTGGATACCGATTCTGCCTTTGACAACTCCTCCGACATCCTGTCCCTTATCTACGATTTCGAAGGGACTTTTCTGGGAGCATCGAAATATAATGGTTTAGCAAACAAACAGGACGAGACAACGGCGATAACGGTAAACTACCAGGGTGAAGCTTTTATTGCTGGTTCTTCAACGAATGCTTCCGACAATGCCGATTATGCCGTGGTGAAACAGAAAAATAATTATATTCTCGTGCCCGCCCCACTGTCAGCGGCACCGCAGTCTGATTACACAAAGATTGACTTAAGCTGGCGCCAGAATACTCCCGGCACCTCTTTCCGTATAGAAAGAACTCCTGGTCCGTCCACTCCGTTAAGTGTCTGGGAACTGGTTGCTTCTCCCGCTTCAGGTACTACAACATACACAGATTCGGGACGGGCTGCCGGAACAAACTATTGTTACCGGATTGACGCCAACATCGGCAGTCTGAATTCAAGAAAGATAGAAAAATGCGTCAGCACTACCCTGGCTGCACCGGCTCTTAGCCCACTTTCAGTGGATTCCTCAACACAAATCACCCTCAATTGGAGTCAGGTGGCCGGTAATACCGGTTACAAGATTGAAAGGAAATCCGGCACGGATGCCTGGAGTGAATTAACGACAACAGCTACGGGGACGCTTTCATACGTCGATACGGGACTCACCTCGGGCACCCTCTACTATTACAGGGTGAGTACCCAAAACGCCGATGGCTTCTCAACTCCAAGCGAGCAGAGCGCCTCAACCAAGTCCGCTGCCCCGGTTCAGAGTGCTCCAACCGGCATCACTTCAACCCAGGCGACGTTGGCGTGGAGCAATGTTGTTGGTGAAACAGGTTACAAAATTGAACGGAAGGAGGGGGCGGCTGGGACATATTCACAGATTGGTACAACCGGCGCTGATGTTCTGACCTATAGCGATTCGACCTTGACTTCAAACACTCAATACTATTACCGGGTAATCGCAACAAACGCATCGGGCGATTCGGAGTATAGTGGCGAGCAAGGGGTACTCACCCTATTTACTTCCACAGCCTTGTCGTCAGCGACTGGAAGTTCAGCAACGCAGATTGATCTGGCCTGGGAGGCGGTTTCAGGCGCAACGGGATACAGCATCCAGACATCTAACTGCAACTATAATGGCAACGATAACGATGTAAATGTATGTAACTCAACTTCATATTATTTTATAAGTGCATTTTCTACGTATTTCGGCACCTGGACGACCCTTGCGAACGTCGGGCCCGGAGTTCTGACTTACCAGCATACCCCGCTTACCTCTGGGTATGCATATGTTTACCGTGTCGTTGCCAATACCTCCGGCAACAGCTCCGCGCCGAGTAACGTAATTATAGGCTGGACCAACATGACAGCTCCGGTGCTTGCGATTACACCGGCTTCCGAGACCTCGCTTACTCCATCCTGGTCAAACATTAACGGCGCGTCAAATTACACACTGGAAAGCAAATTAGGTTCCGGTGGGACATTC
>JBAYTT010000041.1:0-23583 GCA_041675485.1 Pelobacteraceae bacterium
GACGGACACGACCGCCGGGAAGCGGCTGCCGTCCTTGCGGATATAGGTCAACTCGTAAATATCCTCGATGCCGCGTGAGGCCTTGAAGACCAGGGCCTCAAAGCCCGGTGTAATCGGCGTGTCGAGTTCGACACTGAGCGCCTTGGCACGTACGATCACTTCCTTTGGGTCGGAGATGTCGGCAGGCGTGATCTTGTTCATCACCTCGGCCGCCGTATACCCCAGCATCCGCTCCGCGCCGACGTTGAAGATCTGGATGACCCCCTTGGCATCGGTGGCGATACTTGAAAAGTTGGCACTGTTGAAAATAGCGCTCTGCAATGCCCCGGCTTTTAGGAGCGCTTCCTCCGCCTGCTTGCGCGCGGTGTTGTCTTCCATGGCGAGGAGGATGATGTGCGAGCCGATATTTTTCCGGAAGATCTGCCGGGCGTTGAGCAGGATAACCTTGCGCCCGATCCCGGGAAATTCATGATCGACTTCGTAGCCATTGAACACGGTGTCATTGGGGAGGATATCCTCGAAAAGCACGCGCAGTTTGGGAATGTCCCATTGCCGGTTGCCGAGGTCGTAGATGAAGTTTCCGATTGTTTCCTCGGGCGTTACCTTGAACGTTTCATAAAAACTGTGGTTGGCGGTAAGGATCTTCAGGTTGGAATTAAGTACCACGAGCGGTTTGTGAACGCTCTCCACGATGTTCTCGGCGTATTCGCGGGCATCCTGGATTTCCGTTTCCAGCTGCTTGGCTACCGTGCCGTCAACAATCGAGGAAAGGATATATCCTCCCCTGCCTTCGGCGGTGTCAATCATGACGCTCTGAAGCAGGCCATGGATCAACGAGTTGTCTTTTCCCGAGAGCTTGAGCTCGCATTTATGGATGCCCTGTCCCTGTAAAACAGTTTCGAGGTGACCGGAAAAAACCTTCCTCTCGGCTGCATCGGCAATAAAACCGGTAAAAGGTTTATCGGTCAGCTGCTGCCGCTCTATCCCGAGCAGTTGCGCACCGGTAAGATTTACCTCCCGTATCACTCCATGTGCATCAAAGGTGAAATAGCCGACCGGAGCAAAGTCGTATAATTCAGCGTACTTGTTCCTCGATAACTCAAGTTCCTCCCGTGCCAGGCGCAGCTCATCGTTTTGCAGCTCCAACTCGATCTGTTGAGTCTCAAGTTCTTCCTGGGCACGGCGAAGCTCGCCATTTTGCACCTCCAATTCGATCTGGAAGGCATTAAGCTCTTGGTTGAGTGTATGTGGCGTTTCTCCAGACAGTAGTGAATGCAGTTTCGAATGGGGGGGGGGCAGGTCTTTCTCTGTGGTGATTCTCATGCTGACTCTCCAGTATTTTGGAACATGTTCATTGAAACGTGTATCAATACTGGTAGGGGCTCACTGCGTGCGCCCGTGATGCAATAACCAATGCAGGTTTGTTACCTATTTACCCTTAAGAAGAGCTTTCAGCCGTGCGTTCTCCTCGCGTAGTTCCTCCTCAAGCGCCTTGTAAGCGGTGATGTTTGAAAAAGTGATTACCACCCCGGCGATAACATCCTCCATGGTGCGGTAGGGCATGATGCGTACGGAAAACCAGCGGCCATCGGTAGCAGTGATCTGTTTTTCGGAAAAAACCAGTGTCCGCAGCACCTCACGGGCTTCATCGGGCATTTCGGGGTAGTGGAGATTGCTCACGATATCGGAGAGCGGTCGTCCCACGTCGCCCGGTATCAGCTTGAAGAGCTTGTCCGCCCCGGTGGTGAAGCGCCGGACGTGGAGCTGGTTGTCAAGGAACACGGTGACTATTTCCGTGCTGTTGAGCAGGTTTCTCATGTCGTTGTTGACCCGTGAGAGTTCGTCCATTTTGGACTGCTGCTCGGCATTCACCGTCTGCAACTCTTCGTTCAGGGACTGCATCTCTTCACGCGATGTGGTCAGTTCCTCGTTGGTGGACTGCAGTTCCTCATTGGTGGACTGCAGCTCCTCGTTGGTGGAAGTGAGCTCTTCCTGTGAGGATTGCATCTCCTCGCGGGTAGTCTGAAGTGCTTCGCGGATCTCCTGAAGTTCCTTTTCAAGTTTTTGATCAGCTTCTTTTCCGGATGGGGATTTTCTGGAGCGCGCCGAAGATTTCTTTTCGATCGGTGTTGTTACATCGGTAAAAACGATCATCACCATTCCCCGCAGCGCTTCCGGCTCTTCAATTGTTTGAACCGTTATGTCAACGCTCTGCGTGCCGGCGCCCGTTCCGACAGTGAGCCCCTTGACGGTGACACTCTTCTTTTGCCGAATCGCTTTCTGGAAGGCACTGCCCAGGTCAAAACGGAGCCCTTCACGGGCCATTGCGAAAATATTCCAGTTGGCCTTGCCCGCAGCCGGCTCAAGATATGTGCCGGTCCGCCCGCTGATATAGATGATATCGCCCTTTTCGTTGGTCAGCACGGCCGGGGGTGAATAATGCTGCAGAAGAACCTGGTCAGCCAGTGACTGAAGATTAACAGCAGGTTTCAACATCTGTAACTCCTTGGGAACCCCCGGATGGGAGGGGACAAACGATGCAGGAAAAGCCAGCGATTGTGATGTCACATGTGCTTCGCGTCTCCGGAACAGCCTGGACTTAATGTTCAACGATGCGAAAAGGTCGGTAAAGGTGCTGACGGCTTCCGAGCTTCCTAGAAACAGGACACCATCAGGGTTCAGGCTGTAGTGAAAGAGCGGCAGAAGTTTTTTCTGCAGCTCAGGCGTCAGATAGATCAACAGGTTGCGACAGATGAGGATATCCAGCTTGGTAAAGGGGGGATGCATGATGATGTTCTGGGTGGCGAATGTCACCATCTCCCGGATTTCCTTGCCTATCCGGTAGCCGGCCTCTTCCTGGACAAAATAGCGCTTCAGCCGCTCGGGAGACACGTCAGCGGCGATGTTGGGCGGATAAAGCCCCTGGCGGGCCTTGTCGATGGCATCCTTGTCCAGGTCGGTTGCAAAGATCTGCAGCGTGAAGTTCCCCGCCGGCGTGATCTGCTGCAGCGCCTCCTTGAAGACAATGGCCAGCGAATACGCCTCCTCTCCGGTCGAGCAGCCTGCCGACCAGGCTCGCAACGTTCCGCCGGACGGGCGGGCCGCCAGAAGTGAAGTGATCACCTCAGTCCGCAACTGTTCCCATGCCTCCGGGTCTCGAAAAAAGCTGGTCACTCCGATCAGAAGCTCTTTGAAGAGGAGATCCACCTCTTGGGGGTTCTCCTGCAGATAGCGGACATAGGAGGAGATCCTGCTGATCTGGTGAATGCTCATGCGCCGCTCTACCCGGCGGTAGACCGTGTTTTTCTTGTACAGTGAGAAGTCGTGGCCGGTCTTGGAGCGAAGCAGGATGAGGACCTTCTCTATGGCGCTCTGATCCTTTTCCTCTATTGGAAGTTCGGTTGTGCGGATGACCAGCGCGTGTTGGAGAAAGCCGATAATCTTTCCCGGCAGATCCTCGGCAGGGGCTATCAGGTCGGCCAAACCGGCCTCGATGGCGCTTCTCGGCATGCTGTCGAACTTGGCCGAGGCGGGTTCCTGCACCAGTGCCACTCCTGCTTTCTCCTTGATTGCCCGCAGCCCGATAGTGCCGTCCGAACCCATGCCGGAGAGGATGACACCGATGCTGCGCTCCTGTCGGTCCTCAGCCAGGGAGCGGAGGAAAAAATCGATAGGAAGTCGCAGGCCACGGGGCGCCGTTGGCTCGAACAGATGCAGCACATCGTGCAGGATAGACATGTTCTTGTTGGGCGGAATCACATAAACGCAGTTCGGGTGGACCTTCATCCGGTCCCGTACCTGAAAAACCTCCATCCGGGTAATGCGCTGGAGCAGTTCGGGCATGATCCCCTTGTGAGTCGGGTCCAGGTGCTGGACGATAACAAAAGCCATGCCGCATTCCGGCGGCACCTGGCCCAGGAATTGTTCCAGTGCTTCCAGGCCACCGGCAGATGCGCCGATGCCGACAATAGGAAAGGGGGTGCTCTCCTGTTGTGACGGGAGCTGTTCCGGAGAAATTTCGTTCCCTTCGGTGCCCTTTTTTACCGTTTTTGTTTGTTTTTTCATGACTATAGATCATATCAGTTTTTACGGTAAATGTACTAACGGTATTCCGGCACCGCGATCGAAGGTGTGCCGAGTGCCGTCTGAACTGGGTGCTTTCGGCACGCGGCTGATGTTTTTGAAACCTCGCTGGCCAGTCAAATTCAGATGCGGAATCAGACTCTTTCCTCTTCAAAAAATCCCTCAGTATGTTGAAGATCCACCAAATGTTGAGGGCAAATCAACGGTTTTATGCCATCAGGTGTTCTCTTAATTTACGCCAAACAGCCGTTATTAAATGGTTAATCCTTCCATCAGGCATCGATCCGCTTGTTGGCAGGCTAATTGCCTTACTCCATGTACGGATTTTTGGTCATCTCACGCAAAAGCGAGTTCAGATTATTTCAGGAAAGGGGGATTTACAGGAATGAAGAGATATGAATGGTTCTAATGTGTCTGAAAAGGAGATTGGCAGGGGAATGCCGGGAATAACCAATCGTGAAGGAAACAAAATGTTTGAAAGGAGGTTTTATGAAAAGATTTAAGGTCGAGAAAGCGTATCTCGTATTTATGTTCATTCTGAGTGTGTTCATTATCCTGCCGGGATGCGGCGGAGGAGTATTCGGGGGAGGGCACTGGGATAAGCCGGTCACCGTGAGTTTCACGGATCCCGCTAACGGTGCCGCAGGTGTGTTCGTCAACACCCGGATCAGCGCAACATTCAGCGGGGATATGGACCCCGCAACTCTCACCACCACGACATTTACCGTAATGCAAGGGGCAACAGCCGTCCCGGGCACGGTGACCTACACCGGCGTAACCGCGGTCTTTACACCGACGGCCGTTCTCGCACCCAACACAGTATATACCGGAACAATTACAACCGGTGCCAAAGATCATTCCGCCAACCAACTGGCTGCGGACTATGTCTGGAGCTTCACCACAGGCGCACGTACCGACACCACAGCACCGACCGTAACCGGGACCGTCAATGCCAACGGCACAACCAACGTAGCCATAAACACAAGAATCGGTGCAACGTTCAGCGAGGCGATGGACCCCGCAACGGTTACAGGCGCTACCTTTACGTTGAAGGAAACGGTAGCCGGCACAGCAGTAGCAGGCGGAGTAACGTACTCCGGCGTGAGCGCTGCATTTGCGCCGTCAGCTAATCTTGCTCCAAGTACCCGCTACACCGTTACAATCAAAGGCGGGGTCAACGGAGCCAAGGATCTTGCAGGCAATCCAATGACAAGCGACTACGTCTGGAGTTGGACCACAGCTGCAACAGGCGCAGCCCTGGACACCACCAGCCCCACCGTGACTCTTACCGTCCCTGCGAATGCTGCCGTGGGAGTTTTAACCAACTCTAAAGTCAGTGCAACGTTCAGTGAGGCAATGGATCCCTTGACGATCACCAACCTGATTTTCACCGTAAAGCAGGGGGCAACTCCCGTTTCAGGCACGGTAATCTATTCAGGTGTAACTGCGGTCTTTTCACCTGCAACCGCTCTTGCAGCCAGCACGACCTATACTGCCACGATTTCAACCGTGGCCAAGGACCTGGCTGGTAATGCCCTCGCCAGCAACCATGTATGGAGCTTTACCACAGGCGCAGCTCCAGACACCACCAGGCCCACCGTGACGCTCACTGCTCCTGCTGACGCTGCCGTGGGAGTTTTAACCAACGCTACGATCAGTGCAAATTTCAGTGAGCCGATGGACCCATTGACGATTACCAACCTGGTTTTCACCGTAAAACAAGGGGTAACGCCTGTTCCAGGTGCGGTAATCTACTCCGGTTCATCAGCGGTCTTTACTCCCGCAGCCGAGCTTGCAGCCGGTACCACCTATACTGCCACAGTGTCAGCCGTGGCCGAAGATTTGGCCGGCAATGCACTGGCATCCGGACTTGTGCCGAATCCATGGACATTTACTACTGCAGCCATAGTCATACCTCCCGTCATCCCGCCGTCAGCCCTTGGTTCGGCCGCCGCATTCGGGATTATGGCAACCTCTGCCATCACCAACACCGGCGCCGCCACCAGGATCAACGGGGATGTTTCGCTGGAGCCGGGCACTTCCAATGGCTTGCTGCCGGTACAGGTGAACGGCACAATTCACATCAATGATACCGTGTCACACCAGGCCAGAGCCGACCTGCTGGCCGCGTACAACACATACAAGTCGTTGCCGCCGGGAACAACCGTAAGTGGCGGTGCGGACCTGGGCGCATTATACCCTGGCCCTGCAGGCATTCCTCCAGGCACCTATACCTCAGGCAGCACCATGCTTGTTTCGACGCCCCTTATTCTTAATGCAGGGGGCAACGCAAATGCTGTGTGGGTCTTCCAGATCGGTTCTTCTCTGACAACGTCAGCGAATGTAGTGCTTGCAAACGGTGCTCAGGCCAAGAACGTGTTTTGGGTTCCAACGCTGGACGGGACTGTTGGGGTGGGGTCAACCTTCTACGGGACCATCATCTCCGGCAGGGATGTAACTGTCAAGACCGGCGCCGTAATAAACGGCAGAATTCTGGCCGGTGCAACACTTGCCGGTACGATAGCTCTGGACACCAATACCGTTAATGTACCTGCACCATAAGGCATCCGGCAACAAGGAAGGCAAGGGGAGACAGGCAGCAACAGTTCACGTACGGTCTGTCTCCTTTTTTGCCTCCCGGCAACACACACGTACCATGACAACGAATAGCGCACCGTACTACTACGATACAAGGAGGTTTATATGAGAAAGAAATTTTCAATGGTTCCAATTATGAAAAAGATAGCGCCGGTATTGTTACTCTCCGTTTTTATGCTTCCTTTGACAGCCCGTGCTGAAATCAAGGCGGGAAGCGTTGAATTGAGTCCGTTCGCGGGTTTCAATTTCTTCGAAAAAGGGCAGAACCTGGACAATCGTCCGGTGTACGGCGGACGGCTTGGCTACAACTTTACAAATTATTTCGGTGTTGAAGCCACCGGGGAATTTATCAAAACCAGGGTTGACGACAAATCCAAGGCGTTTACCAAGGAAGGACAGTTCACCAGTCCCATCGATAACGTCAGGATCACCATGTATCACCTTGACCTCCTCTATCACTTTATGCCGGAAAGTAATTTTAACCCGTTCATAACAGCCGGTTACGGAGCCGCACACTATACTCCGCGAATCAATAACAAGAATATGTCCATTGTCGATTTTGGTGTCGGCGCAAAATACTGGGTGGCGGAAAATGTCGCGCTGAGAGTCGATTTCAGGGATAACCTGGTTTTCGACGAGCATATTCATAATCTTGAAGCGACCGCGGGACTCGTCTTTGCCTTTGGCGGAAAATCGGCCCACGAAACGGCTCCGGTTGCCAAGCCAGAACCCCCTGCGGATAGTGACAGCGATGGCGTGCCCGATACGCTCGACAAGTGCCCAGGCACCCCCGCCGGAGTTTCCGTTGACGCGAATGGCTGCCCGCTAGACTCCGACAAGGACGGCGTACCCGATTATCTCGATAAATGCCCCGGCACCCCTGCGGGAGTGGCCGTTGACAAGGATGGCTGTCCGCCTGTCGCAGCCAAGGTAGTGATCCTCGAATCCGAGCCGAAGGTTGAGGAGAAAATTCTTGTTGCCGTCGCTGAACCGAAAGTCGTTATCCTTGCTTTTGAGGACGTACACTTCGACTTCAATGAGTCAACCCTTACGCCGGAAGCAAAGAAGGTCCTGAAAAGGGATATCCTGCTTTTGAAAGAAAATCCCAAGTCCAAAATCCGTGTTGCCGGTTACACCTCCGCTTCCGGCACGGAAGAGTACAACCAGAAACTGAGCGAAAGACGAGCAAAGGCTGTTCAGGAGTACCTGGTCAGTGAGGGGGTTATCACACGGGACAGGCTTTCCACGATCGGTTATGGCGAGAGTCACCCTGCATCCCGTGAAGCGGCTCCCAAAGATCTCTACTCGGATGCAGCAAAAGCAAACATGAGGGTTCTTTTTGAAATAGTCGTGGAGTAGCCATTTCAGGCTGCAAATCTGTAAAAGTGTGGCAGAACGGGCAAGATTCAGACAGTTCGCCATTGAGCATACATGAGAGAAGCCTGCAACCGGTCGAGGTTGCAGGCTTCTCTTTTTTTGTTCCTTGCGAACTGTCGCATATAACAAAACTGTTACATGCGACGGAATTCTGTGACGGAACCATCTTCGTGTCGTCACGGGATTCCCGATATTGTCCTTCGTAATCGGTAGGTTGCTCCATAAAAGCGCGTACCGCTTCTTTGGCGCGATAGTTGTACTTGATTCTTGCCGTGACTGGTCATCAGGCCGGCATAACAATTCGTTTCACCATCAAAACAGTCCCTAAGGAGGGGACACATATGAACGCATGCAAAGGATTTTCAAAATTGTGGTTTCTGGCATTGCTACTCGTCGCGTTTGTGGCCGGGTGCGCAAGCAATGATCCGGAAGTAATCAACTCTCCACGGGGCATTACCGGATATTCGCTGGCCGGTGTAACAGGGACCATCGATCAACCGGCAAGTACGATTGCGGTAACCATGCCGTACGGCGCAAATGTGACCTCATTGGTCGCAACCTTTACAACCACCGGGAGCGTAGCGGTGGGTACTGTAGCTCAGGCGAGCGGCGTATCGGCGAATAACTTCACCGGTCCGGTGGTCTACACGGTGACTTCGCCGGACGGTACAACAACGACGTATACCGTACTGGTAACCGTGGCTCCGATTTCTGCCAAGGCTATTACGGCATATTCGCTTGCCGGTGCTGCCGGAATCATAAATGAACCGGCAAAGACCATTGCGGTGACCGTGCCGAACGGGACAAACGTATCGGCCCTGATTGCGACGTTCACATCCACAGGGAGCAGTGTAAAAGTAGGAACGACACTTCAGGCGAGCGTTGTAACGGCCAATAACTTCACCAATCCGGTGGCATATACGGTAACGGCGGCAGATGGTACAACGGCGACATACACCGTAACCGTAAGTACCGCTTCAAACTCTGCCAAGGCCATTACCGCATATTCTTTTGCCGGGTTTACCGGGGCAGCCGGAGTCATCAATGATGCGACTAAAACCATTGCGGTGACCGTACCTGCCGGGACAAGCGTTACGGCTCTGGTCGCAACATTCACCACAACGGGAACCGGCGTGAAAGTTGGCTCAGCGGTTCAGACAAGTACCGCAACGGCCAATAACTTCACCGGTCCGGTGGCCTACACGGTAACGGCGACAAACGGTACAACGGAGACATATACCGTAACCGTAACCGCTGCTTCGAACGCTGCCAAGGATATTACCGCATATTCATTTTCCGGGTCAGCCGGAGTCATCAATACTGCGACTAAAACCATTGCGGTGACCGTACCTGCCGGGACAAACGTTACTGCCCTGGTCGCAACATTTACCACAACGGGAACCGGCGTAAAAGTTGGATCAGCGGTTCAGACGAGTACTGCGACGGCCAATAACTTCACCAGTCCGGTAGTCTACACGGTAACTGCGGCAGATGGCTCAACGGCTACGTACACCGTAACGGTAACCGTGGCTTCGGCTACGAACTCTGCCAAGGCGATTACCGCATATTCGTTTACCGGTTCTGCGGGAGTTATCAATCAATCGGCTAAAACCATAGCGGTGACAGTGCCGGACGGTACAACTGTTACTGCCCTGGCAGCAACATTCACAACCACCGGGACAACCGTAAAGGTGGGAAACACGGTTCAGACAAGTGGTTCAACCACGAACAACTTCTCCAGCCCGGTGGCCTATACTGTAACCGCGGCAGACGGCACAACGGCGACATATACCGTAACCGTAAATGCTGCTGTTCTTAATGGCCCCCCCCCGGTTAACCTTGGGACCGCCGAAAATTTTGTGATTCTGGCAAAAACAGGTGTCTCAACTACTGGGACTTCTGCTGTTGTCGGCGATATTGGTGTCAGCCCTGCCGCAGCCAGTTTCATAACGGGATTTTCACTGATCGCTGATTCCACGAACACATTTTCACGGTCGTCCCTGGTGACCGGCAAAATTTACGCAGCCAACTATGCTCCGCCTACTCCTGCCAACATGACTGCAGCCATAAGCGACATGCAGACTGCCTTCACCGACGCAGCCGGAAGAACGACACCTGATTTTACAGAGCTTGGTGCCGGAAATATCAGCGGGTTGACACTTGTTCCCGGCCTCTACAAATGGGGAACCGGAGTGCTGGTTACAAACGCCGGCGTTACTCTTTCGGGTGGCCCGAATGCCGTCTGGATCTTCCAGATTGCAGGAAATCTCACCGTGAACAACAGTGCCAATATTACTCTGAGTGGCGGCGCACAAGCCAAGAACGTGTTCTGGCAGGTTGCCGGCCAGGCAACCCTCGGAACAGCAGCCCATTTCAATGGAATCATATTGAGCCAAACGCTGATTTCGCTGAATACCGGCGCTGCCATGAACGGCCGGGCACTGGCCCAGACTGCGGTAACTCTGAATGCCAATGCAGTTACACAGCCGTAATTAAAGAATGAAAAATCCGGCTTGAAAGCGGAATATTCTGGTTCTTCCCGCGGATTGCACTGCGGGAAGAACTGCCGGTTGCCAATACAAGAAGGGTATCACCCCGCGTCACATTAAAATGAAATTACATTAAAAGGAGATACCAAAAAATGAAAAAAGTATTGAAAGTTATTTTGCCAGGTTTATTGCTCGCTTCGCTCGCAACCCCCGGATTTGCCGAAAACCGTGAAGGTGCGGGGACCCTCTCCCCGTTTGTCGGTGGATATGTGCTCGATCATAAGCAACGCGAAGAAAACAGTCCGATATTCGGCCTGCGCGCCGGCTACAACTTTACCAAAAGCCTGGGGGCAGAGGCCATGTTCGGTTACAGCCTTACCGAAACCAAACAAAAATACGGATCGAGGGAGGCTGACCTGTATCGTTACGGGATCGATTTTCTGTATCATTTCATGCCGGATAACAGCTTCGTGCCGTTCATTGCAGTCGGCGGAGGAGGCACCAATGTCAATATTCCCAACACGCCAAGCGCGAAGAGCCATTATGCCGGTTTGGTTAATTATGGCGCAGGTGTGAAGTACTTCGTCGCGGACAATGTTGCCCTGAGAGGCGACGTGAGGCACGTAATTCTGATAGATGACCTTGGCGACAACAATCTGGAATATTCAGCCGGCCTTACTTTCCAGTTCGGCGGGAAAACAAAGACTTCAGCTCCGGTTGCCCAGCCTGTTGAACATGACAGCGACGGCGATGGCGTGTCCGATTCGCTTGACAAGTGCCCCGGCACTCCTGCAGGCGTGGCCGTCGGCAAAGAGGGCTGCCCTCTCGACAGCGACAGGGACGGCGTTGCCGATTACCTCGATAAGTGCCCCGGTACTCCTGCCGGCGTATCCGTTGGTGCAAACGGTTGCCCGGTTGACAGCGACAAGGACGGCGTTGCCGATTACCTCGATAAATGTCCCGCCACCCCAGCCGGTGTTGCCGTCGGTGCGGATGGCTGCCCGCTTGATTCAGACGGGGACGGCGTTGCCGATACTCTTGATAAATGTCCCGGCACACCTGCCGGGGTAAAGGTTTACACGAATGGCTGTCCGGTTGATTCCGATCAGGACGGCGTTGCCGATTATCTTGACAAATGCCCCGGCACTCCTCCCGGCGAAAAGGTTGATATGAACGGCTGCACCGTCGTGGCTGTCGTACCCGCACATGTCAAGGCTGCGGCTGCCAAGAGGTTCTGCAGCAAGCCTGCCGTGTTGGCGATCAATTTTGAATCCGACAAGACGGACATAAAACCGCAATATCATGACGAGCTGAAAACGGTTGGTGATTTCCTGTCATATTTTCCTAACGCCAAAGGTGAAATTTCCGGATATACCGACAGCACCTCCAGTCCAGCTCACAACCAGAAACTTTCCGAGCAGCGTGCGGAAAGCGTCGAGAAATACATCAGCAAAACCTTTAAAGTCAATCCCGGCCGCATAGCAACCAAAGGCTATGGCGAGGCCAAGCCGGTCGCCAGCAACAAGACCAAGGCCGGCAGAGCGAAAAACCGTCGCATCGTGGCACACTTTACCTGCGAGTAGGTGCTGCCCGGACGTTGGCTTGGCGTTGTCTGTAACGATTCACACTGAAATAATTACTGTAATGTAACCCACCAAAAGGAGAATACCCGAATGATGAAGAAAAAATTAGCACTGCTCGTCGCCATGTCACTTCTGACCATGGCATCCGCCGCCTCCGCTGCCAACAAGGCTGAGACACTGTCGTTTTCACCGGTCGTCGGCGGCTACCTGTTTGACGGCAAACAACACCTTGAAGGCAACGCGGTTTACGGGGCAAGAATCGGGTACAATTTCACTAATGTATTGGGCGTTGAAGCACTTTTTGATTATTCGCACAACAATGATTCAACCAAGGGACCGGCCGCCGGCATCTCCATGTACCGTTACGGCGGGGAATTGCTCTACCATTTCATTCCTGACGGCACGTTTGTTCCGTACGTTGCCGTTGGCTATGCCGGTGTGAATTTTGACGGCAACAGTGATGGTGTTACCAACAAGGGGTACAAACAGACGCATGGCGCTTTTGACTACGGGCTCGGCGCAAAATATTTCCTGAACGACAACATAGCCATCCGTGGTGATGTCCGTCATATTATCTACAATTATGACCGGACCTACAGCAACTATGAAACCACAGTCGGGCTCTATTTCGCCTTTGGTGGCGCAGCGCCGGCTGCAAAGCCGGTTGAGCCGATCGCCGATCCAGCTCCGGTTGACAGCGATGGTGACGGGGTGTACGATTCGCTCGACAAATGCTCCGGCACCCCCGCAGGCGTATCTGTTGACAAGGATGGCTGCCCGCTTGATTCCGACAAGGACGGCGTGGCTGATTATCTTGATAAATGCCCCGGTAGCGCTGCTGGCGTGACTGTTGACAAAGATGGCTGCCCGCCAGTTGTGGAGAAGGTTGTTATCCTCGTATCCGAGCCGAAGGTTGAGGAGAAAGTGCAGGTTGTCGTCGCTGAACCTGCGGTTGTCATATTTGCTCTTGAAGATGTGCACTTCGATTTCGATCAGTCAACCCTTAAGCCGGAAGCGAAGATTATTCTGAAAAGGAATATCCTGCTTATCAAGGAAAACCCAAGGGCTAAAATCCGTATTGCCGGGTATACCTCCGCCTCAGGCAGTGAAGAGTACAATCAGAGATTAAGCGAAAGAAGAGCAGCCTCCGTTAAAGAATACCTCGTCAGTGAAGGCGTCATCGAGTCTGACAGGCTTTCCAACGTCGGCTATGGCGAGACGCACCCGGCAGTCTATGAAGCGGCGCCCAAAGATCTTTATTCATCAGCAGCAAAAGCAAATATACGTGTTCTCTTTGAAGTAATCGTACAGTAGCAGCGTCCGGGATGAGGATGGAAGCATTGTCCGGACTCGACCAGACGTAAACCAAAGGACTGTCTGTTGCTCAAACATTGCCGGCGGTTTCGGAATCGGAAGCAGATTCCCGCCGCCGGCAATGTTTTCGAACAGAGTGGCCGAACCAATCAAACAGGAGAAGAAAAAATGAAAAAGTTCATCGTATTCGCATGCCTGGCAACAACCGTTTCCGTGACCGGAGGCACGGCCATGGCCGACAGCATCAGCGGAAGACTCGGCGTTACCGGTAAAGCAGGGTTCTCAATCCCGGCCGACAACGACTCGGATTTTTACCACAACAAAACCGATGCCGGCTTTATCGGCGGAGGCGGTTTAATCTACGGCCTCGACAATCACTTCGCCGCGGAAGTTGACCTGACCAGGAGTGTTTTCGGCTCCGAGACCGGCGATTTCGGCATTACCAACCTTTCTTTTGGCGGGCAGTATCGCGTGGCCCTTTCCGACCGAAGGATTGTTCCCTACCTGGGGCTTGGCATGGACATACTTTTTTCGGACTATGATCCGAGTAACGGCTCAAGACAAGACGTTGACACAACGGTAGGTGTCCATATAAGCGGCGGCGTTGATTACTTCCTGCAAAAAAGAGTGGCCCTGACTGTGGAGGCGAAGGGAGTCATCGCCCCCGATACTGACATTACCGACAGGAATGGCAACCACAGCGGCAATTTCGATCCGTCCGGTTTTTCCAGTACGGTCGGTATCAGGTATTTCTTCAACTAATTCCTGCGCTGCATTCCCGTTTCTTCGAACATGACCGCACACTGACCTCCGGGGCTTAAGAAACCCCGGAGGTTTTTCTTTGCAAACGGGATGTCCCTTCTCTTTTGGTTCCACCACATGTGACGGCTTTGCTAAATACGACGGCCAACCTTGACGGCTTTTATCTTTCTCCCCGCATTACATGCACTCTCTTGCCCTGCATAATCAGCGCCTTACCATAATATCTCCAACAGTGCTCCCTTGGCGCGATAGTTGTACTACCTCTACAGTGACAAACCATCAGGTTTGCATCTACTTAAAAGAGGAGCTGACAGCATGCGTGAACGTTTAAAGAATAATTTGTGGATTTTGGGGCTATTTCTGGTTGTTTCATTGACCGGATGCGGTGGAAATGGTGGAGACGGTTCGAACTCGGCGGGCTCGGTCTCGCTCGGCACTGCAGGTAATTATGCGATCCTGGCAAAAACTGCCGTTTCAACCGTGCCAAGCTCCGTGGTGACGGGTAATGTCGGCTTGAGCCCGGCTTCCAGGGCGTACCTGACCGGTTGGTCATTAATAAATGAACCTACGGATTCTTACTTTACCTCCGCTCAAGTGGTTGCTCCCGGGAAATTATATGCTGCCGACAATGTGGGAACGGGTACTGCTGCCGCCTTGACCACCGCCGTTGGCAATATGGAAACCGCATACACCGACGCTGCCGGACGGACCGCTTCATCTGCTGCAACTACCAACGTGGGGGCCGGTACGCTTACCGGATTAACGCTTGCTCCCGGCGTTTACGAATGGGGGACGGCTGTCACTATACCAACCAATCTTACCCTTAACGGCAACTCAACAGACATCTGGATCTTCAAGGTTGCCGGGACACTCTCCATGGCTGCTGCCAAGAGCGTTATCTTGAGCGGCGGCGCACTGGCCAAAAACATCTTCTGGCAGGTTTCAGGCGCTGTGACCATCGGAGCGAACTCACATTTTGAGGGAAATATTCTTGGCCGGACATCGATTACGTTCGGTAATCTCGCATCGATCAACGGCAGGCTGCTGGCCCAGTCTGCGGTCATTCTTGATGCAACCACTGTAACACAACCGTAAGGGATGGCCTCATTTGAGGCGGCAGCAATCTGAGGGCAGCTAACCTGAGTTTCACACGTTGACAATGTCCCCAGGGAGGGGGCGAACATGAAAAAAAGTAACGGATTTTCAAAATTGTGGTTTCTGGTTTTACTCCTCGTCACTTTTGTGGCCGGGTGCGCCGGCAATGATAACAATACCGGCAATAATGCCGTGGCGCCGGACTCTCCAAAGGCTATTACCGCATTTTCACTCTCCGGGTCTGGCGGAACCATGGATGAAACGGCCAAAACCATTGCGGTAACCGTGCCGAACGGCACAAATGTATCGGCTCTGGTCGCGACATTCACAACAACCGGGGCGGAGGTAAAGGTTGGAACGGCGCTCCAGACCAGCGGGGCAACGACGAATAACTTTACCAATCCGGTGGCATACACGGTAACCGCGGCAGACGGCACACCGGTGACCTATACCGTGACCGTAACCGTGGCCCCGGTCTCTGCCAAGGCTATTACGGCATATTCACTTGCGGGGGTGAGTGGAACCGTAAATGAAGCGGCAAAAACAATTGCGGTAACCATGCCCAACGGGACAAGTGTAGCGGCACTGGTTGCCACATTCACAACAACAGGTGCCGGTGTAACGGTCGGTTCAGCAGTGCAGACAAGCGGTTCCGCAGCAAATAACTTCACTGCACCCGTAGTGTACACCGTCACTGCGGCCGACGGCTCGGTTGCAACATATACCGTAACCGTAACCGTGGCGGCAAACTCCGCCAGGGCGATTACCGCGTATTCGATTGCCGGAGTTGCCGGAACGATAAATGAATCGGCAAAGACGATTGCGGTGACCATGCCGAACGGAACAAACGTAACGGCTCTGGTCGCGACGTTTACAACCACAGGTGCAGCAATGAAGGTTGGTGCCGTGGCACAGACGAGCGGTACAACAGCGAATAACTTCACCGCTCCGGTGGCATATACCGTCTCCTCTGCCGACGGAACAACGGTGACGTATGCCGTAACCGTAACGGTGGCCGCAACAGGGACAACGCAAGGTCCGGCACCGGTGCTTCTTGGTTCGGCAGCCAATTATGCGATACTGGCTAAAACAGCTGTCGCAACTGTGCCGAACTCGGTAGTGACGGGAAATGTCGGCTTGAGCCCGGCTTCAAGAGCGTATCTGACCGGTTGGTCGTTAATAAATGAACCGACCGATACCTTTTTCACCTCTGCTCAAGTGGCTGCACCCGGAAAATTGTCCGCAGCAGACAATGTAGGGGGGACGACATCTTCCGCCCTGACAACAGCCGTACACAACATGGAAACCGCGTACACCGACGCTGCCGGACGGACCGCGACTTCGGCTGCGACAACCAATGTCGGAGGCGGAACGCTTACCGGATTAACACTGACTCCCGGTGTCTACCAATGGGGTTCCGCTGTTACCATTCCGACCAATCTTACTCTTAACGGCAGTGCAACAGATGTCTGGATTTTCAAGGTGGCGGGAACTCTCACCATGGCAGCAGCCAGGAACGTTATCCTGAGTGG
Source organism: Pelobacteraceae bacterium (assembly GCA_041675485.1). Lineage (GTDB taxonomy): Bacteria > Desulfobacterota > Desulfuromonadia > Geobacterales > Pseudopelobacteraceae > JACRCG01. Next base: position 16,834 of record JBAYTT010000041.1, read on the forward strand.
CGGCGCACAGGCCAGGAACATCTTCTGGCAGGTTGCCGGTGCGGTGACCGTTGGAGCAAATACGCACTTTGAAGGAATCATACTTGGTCAGACGGCTATTACGTTCGGCAATCTCGCATCGATCAACGGCAGACTGCTGGCGCAGACTGCGATCAATCTCGATGCTACAACGGTTACGCAGCCATAATAAAAGCATGACATGTTACCGGGACAGCAATCTGTCCCGGTAACATGAGAATTACTGTCAAACAAAGGAGTCGTCATGCGTACAAAATCTGTTTTTTCCATTCTGGTCCTGTCCGCCGTTGTTGTTACTTTCGGGCTCAACACGGCCTATGCCGGATTTCCCCTGCCTCCGCTACTTCCCGGACTCCCGCCTCCCAATGTGAATGTCCGCATTGATGGCTATCTGCCGGCACCGCCGGGGGTGAACGTTCAGATCGATTCAGGCCGCCCGTACTATGTCGAACGGGAGCGCCGCGTGTATATCGAAAGAGAACCGGCCCGCAGGTACTATAAAAAAAGACACTATAAAAAAGCGAAGAGGCATCACGAAGACAACGGCCGCGAGCATGGCCATGACAAGCACGGTCACTAGGATTCCAGTAGCTGATCAGGGGCGAAGTCACGATAAAAAAGTTGCTTTGACCCCAGGTTGAAAAAATAACTGCAGATTCGTTGGAGGACAACATGAAAAAAATGCGCTTTGGAATGGTTGTGATGGTGATGCTGGTGTGCCTGGCGACTTCAGCCATGGCCCAGGTGAGTATCGGTATCGGTTTTCCCAGCGTGAGCATCGGGATCAACCTGCCGTTGCTGCCGGAACTCGTTCCGGTGCCTGGCTATCCTGTCTACTACGCGCCACGGGTGGACGGCAACTACTTCTTTTACGATGGCATGTACTGGGTTTATCAGGACGATAACTGGTACACCAGTTCCTGGTACAACGGTCCCTGGGGTTTTGTCGATCCACAGGTTGTGCCGCTGTTCATCCTGCGCATCCCGGTGCGCTACTACCAGCAGCCCCCGGTGTACTTCAGCGGGTGGCAGTCGAATGCGCCGCCACGCTGGGGACAGCACTGGGGCAACGGTTGGGAACGGCGCCGAAGTGGGTGGAACCGCTGGAATCGGAGTTCTGCTCCGGTGCGCGCACCGCTTCCCGTTTACCAGCGACAGTATACCGGGGACAGGTATCCCCGGGTAGAGCAGCAGCAGACGCTCCGCACGCAGAGTTACCGTTACCAGCCGCGTGACAAGGTTGTCCGCCGGCACTTGCAGCAGGTAAGGACAAAAACATCCGCACCAGCCCAGCGGGGAAGGCAGGAACAGCCCCAGGTGAGAACCCCGGCGCAACAGAATATTCGGCGTCAGGCTCCGCCTCAACATGGCGCTCCTGCTGACCCACGCTCGCAGTCTCCGCAGAGGGGCAGTGAACACGTGCAGAGACCGGCACCAGTCCATGCCGCACCTCAGCAGCCGGCGGCTCAGCAGCAACCACGGGCTCAACAGCATCAGCAGCAACCAGCGGCGCCGCAGCGGCAGCAGGCACCTCGTGCTCAAGGGCAGGAACATAAGGATCAGGACAGGGGAGGGGGACAGGGCTCCAATCGCGGTCAAGGGCAACGGCAGGATAAAGATGAAGAACGGGGCCGGGGACGCAACAATTAGTTGATTACGGCAAATCCCCCTACCCCCTTTCAAAAGGGGGGACTTTAACGCCTCCCCCTTTTTGAAAGGGGGACTGAGGGGGATTTGTTTTTTACAGTTTACATCGGAGCATCCATGCAGACTTTGATCGACCTTTTCAATACGTTTGAGGCTCTGGGCGATAAAACCGCCTTCGTGAACCGTACCGGCGTACGACGGCTGGTGGTTTCCTATCGGGAATTCCACGATCTTGCCCTGAAGATGGCAAATCTCCTGGCGCAAAACGGCGTGGCCGCGGGAGACAATGTTGTGCTCTGGGGCCCCAACTCTTCCTGGTGGGCTGTTGCCTATTGGGGCATTATCCTTCGCGGTGCGGTTGCCGTGCCGGTGGACTTCATGTCCGACCTGGCCCGTGCAGATTCCATCCGCACCCTCACGAAAGCCGCAGTCGTTCTGCAAAGCCGTTTCAAACCCGAACGGATAACCGAAGCCACTTCGATTCTCCTGGAAGACCTTCAGTATCTGCTCGAAGACATACCCCAGATCAGCGAGCGCGGTTCCCCCGCTCCGGATGAGACTGCACAGCTTATCTACACTTCCGGAACTACCGGCAATCCTAAAGGTGTCATGCTCAGCCACAAAAACCTGGTTGCCAACATGACCCAGATAAACCTTCAAGTACCGATCATTACCCCGGAATTCAACTTTCTCTCCCTGCTCCCGTTATCCCACATGTTCGAACAGATGGGCGGCTTTTTCACCCCGCTCTACCGTGGTGCGTCCGTTGTCTACCTGCGCACCCTCAAACCGTCCGCAATCATGGAAGCGCTGGGTGAGGAAAACATCTCTGTCATCATGTCTGTTCCACGTCTCATGCAGCTGCTGAAAACGACCATCGAACGGGAACTTGAAGAAAAACACCTGGCTAGCCTGTCCCGGAAACTGATGCAGTGTGCAATCAAACTTCCACCGTGGGTGCGGCGGAGCCTCTTTTTCCCGGTGCAGAAAAAATTCGGGCGCAATTTTACCGTCTTCGTTTCAGGTGGCGCCCCGCTGGACCCGGATGTTTTCACTTTCTGGAGCAGCATGGGCTTCACTGTTCTCGAAGGGTACGGACTCACCGAAACGTCGCCGGTGCTCTGCGTCAACACCATGGAGCGCCAGGTAGCCGGTTCGGTCGGCCCGCCCCTGCCGGGGGTCCAGCTCAAGATCGTGGAGAAGGAAATCCTGACACGCGGCGACAATGTGTTTCCCGGCTACTACGAGAACGAGCAGGCAAGCCGCGATGCCTTCACTGGTGACGGCTGGTTCCGTACCGGAGATCTCGGAGAGATAGGCCCGGATGGCGGACTGATAATCAAGGGGCGAGCGAAGGAGTTAATCGTCACCGGTTCGGGGGTCAACGTGTATCCCGACGAACTTGAAGCGGTGCTGAACAAAATATCCGGAGTGAAGGAGTCGTGCGTCATCGGAGTTGACAAGGGTGCGGGGGAAGAGGTGCATGCCGTGTTGCTCCTGGACGGAAGCGGCAACGCTCCGGAAGAGATCATTGCCCAGGCAAACAAAAGCCTCGATACCATGCATCAGATTACCGGCTACACCCTCTGGAAGGAACCGGAATTTCCCAAAACCACGACTCTCAAGATCAAAAAATTTGCGGTTAAGGAAGAGGTTAAAAAAGGAGCGGACGGGGGCGATGCTGCCGTATCTCGGGACAGCCTGCTCAACATGATCGCACGAGTTACCGGAACAGGCAGCGCGCAGATTCATGAAGAGTCCCTGCTCGTCGCCGACCTTGGTCTTACCTCGATAGACCGGCTGGAACTGGTCAGCTTTCTGGAACAGGAGTACCGCCTCGACATCGAGGATTCACAGATCGGACCGCAGACGAGAGTCTCGGATCTGCGCCAGATCATCGCGAAGCGGGAAAAAGTGACCCATAGCGACCACTTCCGGTTCTGGACCAACAATCGCTTTTTCAGGGGGGTGCGGATGGCCTGGGATGCCGTAATCAACATCCCGCTGTTTCGATTCTTCGTCGCTCTCGATGTGGTGGGGCTTGATAAGCTGGAAAACCTGGATGGCCCGGTGTTCTTCGTGTCCAACCATGTAAGCTATCTGGACCAGCCGGCCATCCTGTTTGCGCTCCCGTCGAAGCTCCGCTACAGGACCGCCACTGCTGCCTGGGAAGAGTTCTTTTTCGGAGAGTACCACTGGATCGATCGGATCCTGAGGCGCTTGAGTTTCGAGTACGGCACCGTGCTGCTGAACCTCTTCCCTTTGCCGCAGTCACAGGGATTCAACGGTTCGCTTGCATTCATGGGAAAGCTCGCCGATGCCGGCGTTAACATTATGATCTTTCCGGAAGGGGAGCATTCCAGGGACGGCAAGCTGCATCGCTTCCAGTTGGGGCTCGGCGTCATGGTCAAGGAGCTGGGTATTCGGGTGGTACCGGTAAAAGTCAGCGGAACGGATCAGGTCCTGCCGCACGAGGCGTCCATTCCGAAACAGGGCAACGTGACGGTAACGTTTGGAGAACCGCTGCGATTCCGATACGAGGAGCCGGCAGAGATAGTTGAAAAGACGCGCCAGGCGGTGGAAGCACTGTGAAAACGCAGACTCTAATCTCACTTCCCTACCGCCGCTACGCCCTGGGTATCCTTCTGGCGGTTAACCTGCTTAACTACATCGACCGGCAGGTGCTTTTCGCGGTATTTCCCTTGATCAAGAGCGATCTGGGTCTCACCGATACGGCGCTGGGTTTTTTGGGGAGCGCCTTCATGCTCAGTTATCTGCTCTTTGCCCCGCTCTTTGGCTGGCTCGGCGACCAGTGGAGCCGTACCAGGCTTGCAGCCGGAGGCCTTGTTGTCTGGAGTCTGGCCACCACCCTCGCCGGTTTTGCCCCCGGATACCGGACTCTGCTGGCCGCACGTGCCACCGTCGGTGTCGGTGAGGCAAGCTTCGGCACGGTATCGCCCGGACTTGTCGCCGACTTCTTTCCGAAGGAGCGCCGCGGCCGGATCCTCTCCTGGTTTTATGTCGCCATTCCGGTCGGAAGCGCGCTCGGGTATCTCTTCGGAGGGTGGCTGGGACAACGGTACGGTTGGCATGCCGCTTTTTTACTGGTTGGGGCTCCGGGGCTGTTGCTTGCTATTCCGATTGCACTGTTGCGTACCCCTCCTCGTGGCGGAGACGACACCCCGCAACCGGCCGGAGAAAAGAAAAATGTATCCTCCGGGTATGCTGCCCTGTTCAAAAATCGCTCGTTTGTCTGCAATACGCTCGCCATGGCGGCAATGACCTTTGCCATCGGGGGGCTTGCCCAATGGATGCCATCTTTTCTGAACCGCGTCCATTCTCTTGATGTGGCGCGAGGGAATACGCTGTTCGGTGCAACCACGGTGCTGGCAGGGATTCTGGGCACGTTGGCAGGAGGCTGGCTCGGCGACCGCTGGCAAAAAAAGAGCGGCAAGGGGTATCTGCTGGTCTCCGGATGGGGATTCCTGATCGGTACCCCGTTTGCAGTCTGGGCTATTCTTGCTCCCGGCTTGACCGGCTGCATGTCTGCAATCTTCCTAGCCGAATTTTTTCTCTTTCTTAACACCGGGCCGCTCAATACCGTCATCATCAACGTCACCGGTCCGGCTGTCCGTGCCATGGCCTTTGCAGTCAACATATTCTTTATCCACGCCCTGGGCGACGCGTTTTCTCCCTCAATTCTCGGCTGGTTGTCCGACCGGTGGGGGTTGCGCAGCGCGCTTCTGATCACTCCGTGTGCCATGGTGCTGGCCGGCCTGCTCTGCTTCATCTGCGGTCGGTTCGTGGTGCAGGATATGGCACAAGCAGAGGGATTAAAGTCAGTTTGAAGGTAGAATTTGAAACATATCACCCGAAATTATGGAGTCACGTTATGAAAACTAGTCGTCTGCTCATGCTCTCCAGCACCATTTTCCTTCTCTGCTCATGCACCGTTTACAGCACAAAGCAAGTACCCTCTGATTCGGTGGTGACCCCTCAGCCTCTAGTTCACCCGGTCGGAAAAAACTGGCAGGTAATCGAGGAAGCCCCGAAGCTAAGCGATGAACGGGGACGGCTTCCTTTTCAGACAGAGCAGTCCGTTCAGCCCGCGGGGTCAAAGCCGCTGTCGTCCGAGGATAACCGCACGATTGAAACTGTACGCTGATGAGCCGGTGTAGCAATGAGGAGAAATCATCATGAAGTACCTGATACAGCTGTTCATTGCCTGTCTCATCCTGTTGCCGCTATCAGGTTTCGCGGCAGATGATGGGTATGGTTATCCGATCCCCGGTTCGTATGAAGCCACCATCATCGGGACCCCGGCAAGCCTCATGCCCGAATTTACCGGTAAGATGCACATCCGGCAACTCGTGCTCGATGTCATTCCGAATCGGCAGAAACCCCCGATTTTCTTTTACGACAAGGGCGTTTGCTCTCTCTTCGCCAATCAGAAGCAGAAGGCGCCCCTGGTCTTTCTGATTGCCGGGGCAGGAGCCAGTGACCGGTCAGCCAAACTTGTTGCCATGACAAAGGCCTTCTATCAGGCCGGCTTCCACGTAATAACCCTGCCGTCGCCATCAACCACCAATTTTATCATATCCGCCTCTCAAAACAGTATCCCGGGGGATCTTGCGGAGGACGCCACGGACCTTTACCGAACCATGGAGACGGCCTGGGATCAGGTAAAGGGCGATATCGAGGTGTCTTCCTTTCATCTGTGCGGCTATAGCCTGGGAGGCACTCAGGCCGCCTTTGTGGCAAAACTTGACGAAGACCGCCGGGTCTTCAACTTCCGCAAGGTGCTTATGATCAACCCGGCGGTAAGTCTCTACAGTTCCGCGACGCGGATCGAGGAACTGATGAAGCAAATACCCGGAGGGCCCAAGAAACAGGGGATTTTCTTTAACAGGATGTTGTCCAAATTCAGTGAATTCTACCGCTATGGCAATTTCGTCGCCATCAATGACGAATTTCTCTATGCGATCTACCGGGAAAAACTGTTCTCCCCCGAGGAAACTGCCGGATTGATCGGACTTACCTATCGCATCAACCTGGCCGGCATGATCTTTTCTTCCGACGTGATAA
>JBAYTT010000042.1:0-22733 GCA_041675485.1 Pelobacteraceae bacterium
ATCAGCTTTGCCGCACCGGCCGTTACCAAAACTTACGGCGCTGCCGATTTCGGTCCCGGCGCTGTTGCCTCGTCCGGATTACCGGTCACCTATGGTATTGATACTCCGGCAGTGGGCACCATCACTCCCGCAGGTCTGGTGCATATCAACGGCGCCGGTCCGGCTCTCATCACCGCCAGTCAGGCGGGTGACAGCAACTATCTCCCGGCTACTGCCAGTCAGTCACTGGTTGTTGACAGGGCTACCCTGATGGTTCAAGCCAATAACGCCAGCCGTTCGGCCGGAGTGGCCAACCCGGCTTTCACCGCCAGCTACAGCGGCTTTGTCAATGGCGAGACCGTTGCGGTTCTCAGCGGTACACCTGCTTTCTTCACACCCGCTGATCTTGCCAGCCCGGCGGGAGAATATCCAATTCTCCCCCTCCCTGGAGATCTGGCCTCAGCCAATTACATTTTTAACTTTTTCCCCGGTATACTGGCTGTTGATCTGCAAAGCCAGACCATTACCTTTAATCAGCTACCAACTAAAACCTACGGCGATGCTTCATTCACCATCAGCGCTACCAGCAGTTCCGCCAATCCGATTGTCCTTCAGAGCAGCAATCCTGCCGTGGCGACCATTGCCGGTAATACCGTTACCATAGCCGGTCCGGGTACTGCCCTGATTACCGCTTCACAGCTTGGTACCCCGACTCACGCTTTAGCGGTTGCCATGCAGCTGCTTACTGTCGATAAAGCTACGCTGACGGTGGCAGCAGATAATGCCGGCAAGCTATCCGGTGATCCTAATCCACCGCTTACCTACACAGCTACCGGCTTTGTCGGCGCCGATACCCAGCTTAACGCCTGTTCCGGAACGCCGGATCTCACTTCTACCGCCACCCCTGCCAGTCCGGCCGGCAGCTATCCGATCGCAGCCGCCGCGGGAACCCTCTCCTGTGCCAAGTACAATCCTGTCTTTGTTAACGGCGTGCTGGCAGTGGGCATCACCAGCCAGAACATCACCTTTACTCCGCTTGCCCCGGCGACCTACGGCGATGCAAGCTTTGATCTCTCCGCCACTGGCGGCGCTTCAGGCAACGCGGTCACCTTCAGTAGCAGCAATCCGGCCGTGGCCACCGTGAGCGGCACCAGCGTCACCATCACCGGTGCCGGCAGCACCACCATTATCGCTAAACAGGAAGGGTCCAACAGCTTTGCTCCGGCCACTTCCCAGCAGATCTTGAATGTCAACAGGAAGAATCTCACGGTAACAGCCGATGCGAAGAACAGGGCGTATAATGTTGCCAATCCGGCCCTGACAGTTACTTACGGCGGTTTTGTCTATAGTGACACGCAAACCGTTCTGGCAGGCGCTCCTCAGCTCTCCACCACTGCCCTTATTGCCAGCAGTGTGGGAGCTTACCCGATCACCGTCGCTGCCAACAATCTGAGCGCTGCCAATTACGACTTTACCTTTGGCAACTCTACCTTGACTGTTGTTCAGGCCACCCCGGTAATCACCTGGAGCAACCCGGCAGACATCACCTACGGCACTGCCCTGGGCGCCGGACAGCTCAATGCCACTTTCAATACTGCCGGCACAGCTGTCTATACTCCGCTCAGCGCCACATTGCTCAGTGCCGGCCCGGCCCAGAACCTTACTGTGGACTTCACGCCAACTGACGCCGTCAATTACACTACCGCGTCTAAAACTGTAGCAATCAACGTAAACAAGGCGGCTCAGCTCATCACCTTCAACCCGCCGGCCTCCACCACCTACGGCGCAGCTCCCATCAGCCTCAGCGCTGCTGGCGGAGCTTCCGGCAACCCGGTCACTTTTGCCTATGTCAGCGGTCCCGGTAACCTGGTCGGCACTACCCTTACCGTTTCCGGGGCAGGTAATATCGTTGTCTCCGCCTCCCAGCCGGGCAATGCCAATTACAGCGACGCCGTCACCGTAAACAAAACCATCTATGTTGCCAAAGACCTTGCTGCCGTTACCTTAAGCAACCTGGCCGCCACTTATGACGGCACGGCGAAGGCAGCCACTGCCACCACAACGCCGAGCGGCAAGGCCGTCATATTCACCTACAACGGCTCCACAACGGTACCGACCGCCGTTGGCAGTTATGCAGTCGTCGCTACCATAAACGACGCAAACTACACCGGCAGTGCCAATGATACGCTGGTGATTGCCAAGGCCACCCCGGTCATCACTTGGAACACCCCGGCAGCCATCACCGCAGGAAGCGCGCTCTCCGCCACCCAGTTGAATGCTACCGCCAACGTTGCCGGAACCTTTGTCTACACCCCGGCAGCCGGAAGCGTGCCAACGGTTGGCAATACCACCCTTTCGGTCAGTTTTACGCCGAGCGACAGCAATTACAACAGTGTCAACGCTTCGGTGACACTCACTGTCAATGCCGCGCCGGTGATCTCCGACACCACTCCGCCGACCGTGGACACATTCAGCATTCCGGCCAGTCTGACCGGTCTGACTTGTCCGATAACCGGCTTCACCGCCAGCGACGCGATTGGTGTCACCGGTTACCTTGTCAGCGAGAATGCCAGCCAGCCCGCTGCTAATGCGGTCTGGAGCGCCACCGCTCCATCGGAATACATCTTTGCATCCCAAGGGACAAAAACCCTTTACGCCTTTGCAAAAGACGCGGCGGGCAATGTTTCCGTGCCACTTTCTGCCGGCGTCACCATCACCATATCCGACACCACCGCGCCGACGGTGGATGCCTTCACCATCCAGGCCTCTCTGACCAGTCTGACTTGTCCGATAGCCACTCTCACCGCGACCGACGACAACGGCGTCACCGCCTGGCTGCTCAGTGAAACACCAACCGCCACGGCAGGAGACAGTAGATGGAGCACCACCAAACCGGCTGACTATACCTTCTCCGGCCAGGGGAGCAAAACCCTTTACGCCTTTGCCAAGGATGCGGCGGGCAACGTCTCGGCGCCGCTCTCGGCCAATATCACTATCACCATGTCCGACACTACTCCGCCGACGGTGGATGCCTTCAGCATTTCGACAAGTCAGACCAGTCTGACTTGTCTGATAGTCACTCTCAGCGCCAGTGACACCAGCGGCGTCACCGGCTATTTCATCAGCGAGTCTGCCACCCCGCCTGCCGCCGGTGCAACCGGCTGGAGCTTGGCCGCTCCAACCAGCTACACCTTTGCCTCACAAGGGGCCAAAACGCTGTATATCTTTACCATGGACGCGGCGGGTAATGTGTCGCTTCCGGTCAGCGCTTCCGTCACCATAACGCTCTCCGACACCACCGCGCCGAGCATCACAAACTTCACTATCCCGGCTGCTTCCGCCAGCCTCACCGTTGCAGTAAGCAGCTTCGCCGCCATTGATGACACCGCCGTCACCGGCTATCTGCTCAGCGAAACAAACACCGCCACGGCAGACAGCGGCAACTGGACGGCCACGCCGACCAGCTCATATACCTTTGTTACCGCCGGAGCCAAAACCCTTTACGCCTTTGCCAGGGATGCCGCTGGCAACATATCAATACCGGTAACCTCCTCCGTTACCATTTCGCTCCCCGATGTCAGCGCACCGACGGTATCAGGCTTCTCGGTAACCGGCAGCAGCGCCAGCCTTACGGTGGCCGTAACGAACTTCACGGCAACCGATGACACAGCCGTCACCGGTTATCTGGTCAGCGAAAGCGCCACCGCGCCAGCTGCCGCCGACAGCGGATGGACATCCACACCGCCCGCCTCGTACACCTTTGCCACCGGCGGCAGCAAAACGCTCTACTCCTATGTCAAAGACGCGGCCGGCAACGTCTCGGCTGCCGCCACAACAACCGTCACCGTATCCTCGGTACTGCGCAACGGCAACGGCGGCAGCGGCCCTGACCCCACCATCGCCGACGCCTTGAAAGCGTTGCGGGCGTCCCTCGGTCTGGTGACGTTAAGCAGCGATGACCAGACCCGCTACGACGTCGCGCCGCTCTCCAGTAACGGCGTGCCGGAAGGGAACGGCATTGTTGATTTTTCTGATGCCATTTTGATTCTGAGAAGAACCATCGGGATAGGGAATTGGTAGGAACGAGATTGTAACAAAAACAACCGGGAGAAAATCAATGACAAAATATATAGTGAAATTCCTGACGTTGACCCTTACCCTGCTGACCCTCGCCGCCTGCGGCGGGGGAAGTGGCGGGGACAGCACAACAGACACAACCAAAACAACCGCCCCTGTCAAAATCGCCTTGAACGGCACGTTACCGCCAGGCACCGCCATTATCGGCGCCGCCCTGACCCTGACACTGCCGGATAACGTCACCCCGGAACTGGTGAGCGGAACCGTGGCCGCCAGCGTTGTCACGCCGTCCGGTGTTTTTGCCGGAGGGGTGCTGATTCCGGTGGTTTACAAGGAGGCCACACCGTCCGCCCCCGGCATGGTAGTGATTGCCCTTGCCAGCTCTGCCGCAACGGGTGTTGCCGCAACAGGTGAGGTAGCCACCGTCTCCCTGCGCCTGACCAACAGCGCAACACCTACCGCCGGCAGTTTTACGCTGGATCAGTTGGTGACTGACACCTCGGGTAGAGTCATCAGCGGTCTGACTGCGACGGTGAGCGGGGTGACGTTGCAGTAGATTGATAAATGGGTGGATGGTGCATACAGAGGAGGCGACCGTGATCAATGGCCGTCTCCTCTGTTTTTACTTCTGTTGCTCCCTGTTTTTGCAGGGTCATGGTATTTAATTGCATTATAGTGTTATTTTCGTTACGCTATCTGAAAAGCACCGAAAAGGGTACTGATATGAATGCTCTTCCCGCAAACGATCTTAAAAGGCACGGCATTTCAGCTGTTGAACAGTTGCTTGTCAATGGGCCGGTATATATCATCAAGCGTAATCAACCTGTCTGCGTTGTATTGGCTGAAGATGAGTATGAACGGCTCAGCAAGGCTGCCCAGGCGAACACCTCAGTTCATTCGCATACGGTCATGGAATGGTTTGCCCTCCCTGTGGCCGGAGTATCCTCAAAGGACGAAATTGATCGGCGCTTGGATGCTGAACGGGAATCATGGGATAAGTGATGACTCTCTTTCTCGATGAAAATATCATCATCTACCGGGTTGAAGCCGTTGAGCCGTTTAATCAACAGGTTCTCGTTGCGGTCCAGGAGCTGGTTGCACTCCATCCGCATGCAGGATTTGCCGTGTCCCGTTTGAGCATGATGGAATGTCTGGTAAAGCCGCTGCGTGATCAGAACAGTGCCGACATCGAGCGGTATCGGGGTTTCTTTGCGTCAGCCGGTTTGCAGATCGTTGAGATAAGCTCACTGGTGCTTGAAACGGCAACCTTGTTGCGGGCTCGCCATGGCTTGCGCACACCTGACGCCATTCAGGCCGCCTCAGCCATGTCAATCAAGGGGCCTGTGATGTTTCTTACCGGCGACAAGCATTTTAGTAAGGTGCCGGGCCTGAAAGTATGTTTAGTGCCATGACCAAACAACGTCTCGACACACTTGTTCTTGAACGTGGCCTGGCTCCAACAATCGAAAAGGCCAAAGCCCTGATCATGGCTGGACAGGTTGTAGTGGGAGACCACACGGTCGACAAGGCAGGACAGCAGGTGGCGATTGAGGCTGAGGTTCGTCTTAAGGGTGAACAGCTCCCCTATGTCAGCCGGGGCGGACTTAAGCTTCGCAGGGCGCTGGACGAGTTTGATATTGATGTAGCCGGGCTCGTTGCCGTCGATGTCGGTTCCTCGACCGGCGGCTTCACTGATTGCCTGTTGCAGGCGGGGGCGGCTAAAGTATTTGCCATTGATGTCGGATATGGACAGCTTGCCTGGAAGCTCCAGCAGGACCCGCGGGTCGTCAGCATGGAGAAAACCAATATCCGCTACGTGACGCCGGATCAGCTTGCTGATGTGCCGGTTCTGGCGGTTATTGATGCCTCGTTTATCCCGTTATCCAAGGTGCTTCCTGCAACGATTGGTTTGTTGCAGCCGGGTGGCAGGATCATTGCCTTGATCAAGCCGCAGTTTGAAGTCGGCAAGGGTGAAGTTGGGCAGGGGGGGATTGTCCGCGATCCCGCAGCCCATGAAAAAGTTGTTGACGATGTCCGCCGTACCGCGTTAGATCTGGGGTTGACGGTCGCCGGACTATGCGAATCACCCATTACCGGGGCGGATGGCAACCGGGAGTTTTTGATATTATTGCATAAACCTGGTAACCCGAGCTAAACTGGAAAGACTTTGCTTACAATTAGCTCATGATTATCAGGATTATAGTCTTAAAATCTTGAGTAATCTTGAAGTAATCGTGAGGCTGAAATTGGTTTTGAAGTTTGAAAAGTAAAAGGGGGTAACATGGAAAACTGCATTTTCTGCAAGATAATTCGAGGGGATATACCGTCAAGGAAGGTGTTCGAGGACGATCAACTGCTCGTTATCGAAGACCTGTCTCCGCAGGCGCCGCTGCACCTGCTGCTGCTGCCGAAGAAGCATTTTGTCAACTGCGTTGATATGGCCGCGCAGGACGATGCGCTGGTCGGCTATGCCTTGCGTAAGGGTGGGGAAATAGCCTTCGAGGAGGGGTATGCCGAGTCCGGATTCCGCATAGTGCAGAACAACGGTGCAGGAGCGGGGCAGTCGGTGTTTCATATTCACTTTCATCTGTTGGCAGGGCGAGAATTTGCCTGGCCTCCAGGTTAGGATGCGAGGAGGCGCTCTATGAAATTATTTCTTTGTATTGGGTTTGTTCTTCTGTTCACAACGCAACTACATGCCGAGACCTATTCGTGGATTGACGACAGCGGAACGTACAATTTCACTGAAGATTATTCCAGCATTCCCAAAAAGTATCGCAAGAAACTGAAGCGGCGCGATGATGTGCCACAGGAGGCGGCTCCGCAGGCGGCAGCGAATTCAGAAAAACCGGTCAGGCAAACTGAAAAAACTGATGCTAAAACAGCAGAGGTTGCCGGGGGTGAAAAAGAACTTTATGGCGGCAAGAGTCGTGCTGCCTGGCGTAAGGAACTTGACGAACGAGAAACGGAACTTAGTAGAATTGAACAGCGTATGGAACAGTTGCGGAAGCTGATCTCTGAAGATAAGGGGTTTTCCAAGGCCCGGTTTGATGACCTAAGAAAGGAGTATGGCGATAATCGGGCAAACTATGATCAAAAATACAAGAGTTACGCCGAACTAATTGAGACTATTCGTAAAGCCGGGATCCCGGTGGAAATAAAAAAATAGAGAGTGTTTTTAACTTTATGCACAAAGAGGCCCGGCGGATGTTCCGAGGGGCCTCTTCTGCGTTCAGCCGGGAACTGTTTCAAAAAGACATCAGCCGCTTGATCAATCCCGGAAATGCGATATCGGTTGTCATGATTACCGTCAAAACAATCATAATCACCACGGTGAGCCAGGCGATGATGTTGAAGACCGGGCCGTTGACATAACTGCCCATCAGGTTCTTGTCGTTGATCAGTTTGATCATGAACATCAGTACAAACGGCAGCACCGCGCCGTTGACAACCTGCGAAATGAACATAATCGACATCAGTGGTGCATTTGGAATCAGGATCAGTCCGGCGCTGATGGCGATGATGATAGTGAATAGCCAGAAAAACTGTGGCGCCTGTTCGAAATCCTTATCGACGCCCGATTCCCATCCCATTCCCTCGCAGATATAATAGGCCGTGGAGAGTGGCAGGATACAGGCAGCAAAGAGCGAGGCGTTGAACAGTCCGAATGCGAACAGCGCCGAGGCGTGCTGTCCGACCAGCGGTTTCAGGGCCAAAGCGGCATCGGCAGCGGTTTCTATCTTGAGGCCATGCAGGTGGATTGTTGAAGCGCAGGCAACCATCATAAAGAACGCCACCTCGATAGCCATAATGCAGCCGAAGATGACATCGATCCGGGAAAAGTTGTATTGATCGGCGGTAATGCCTTTTTCAACGACCGCTGCCTGCTGATAGAACTGCATCCATGGTGCGATGGTTGTGCCCACAATACCGATCAGGGTCATCAGGTAAGCGCTGTCGGTTTTAAAGGTGGGGGTGACGGTTGCTTTTATCACGACAGGCCAGTCCGGGCCGGCCATAAAGGCGGCAATCGGGTAGGCGATATAAACCAGGCAGGCGACCAGGAACACCTTTTCGACAACCTTATAGGAACCTTTGACGATCAGAAGCCAGACCAGCACGGCGCAGACCGGTACGGAAACGTATTTGCTGATGCCGAAAATCTCCAGACTGGCGGCGATGCCGGCGAATTCGGAGATGGAGTTGCCCATATTGGTCAGCAGCAGGGCGATCATGACATAAAAGGTGACCTTGACGCCGAATGATTCGCGAATTAGATCCGACAGCCCCTTGCCGGTGACGGCTCCCATGCGGGCGCACATTTCCTGAACAACAACCAGAGCAATCGTGGTGGGGATCATCATCCAGAGGATCGAATAACCGTAGTTGGCCGCCGCCAGCGAATAGGTGGTGATGCCGCCGGCGTCGTTGTCCACGTTGGCCGTGATGATGCCCGGTCCGAGGATGGCCAGGAAAATCATGACATTCCGGGGACTGAAGCTTTTGAGCGGCTTCAGGAATCTGAATTGTGAGATGTAAGCAAACATAAGTCCCGGCTTCTAGCGTCGTTTGTTTTTGATGATCTGCGGCAGGTAATGTGCCAGCACGTCATCAACGGTGACGATACCTGCCATCTTGTCTTCGGAGTCAAGTACCGGGATGGCAATCAGGTCATACTTTGCCAGAGTTTCCAGCATATCTTCAGGCTCCGCATCAATTCGCACGGATTTGATGTTCTCTTCCATGATGTCGGTGATAAGGGTTTCAGGCGGATTCATGATCAACCCTTTAAGGGAGACCACCCCTTCGAGTTGGTCATCCGCGGCGACAACGTACCCGTAGAAGATCGTTTCGATATCGTCGGCACATTCCTTGAGGATTTCCAGAGCCCGGCCGACGGTGATATCCGAGGTCAGTCTCAGGTAGTCCGGGTTCATCAGGCCGCCTGCCGAATCCTCTTCATGTTCCAGCAGTTCCTGGATGTCTTCGGCATCTTCCTGATCCATCATATCCAACAGTTCCTGGGCTTTCTGCTCCGGCAGGTCGCTGAGCACATCTGCGGCCTCGTCCGGTTCCATCTCCTCCAGGATGTCAGTCATCTGCTCATTGTCCAACTGGCTGATGACCACATTACGCATATCCGCTTCAAGTTCGTATATAGTGTCGCCGGTAGTCTCGACATCAATGGTATTCAGAACCGTGCGTATGTTCTGGATGGGAATGTTTTCAATGATGTCGGCAAGATCGGCTGGATGCATCTCGTTCATCTGATTACGGGCAATATTAAGTGCCAGTTTTGAAGAACTCGCTTCCAGCGGCTGGACGTATTCCCAGCTGATCTCACTGTGTGGAATGTCGCGCTTGATCGCCCGGGCAAAACGATCTCCAAAACGTTCGTAGCCAAGGCGCCTGAGCAGCCCGCGAAAACCGATGTCTACAGAAAAAATACAAAGCTTCTGGTTTAATTTGCCGAGCTTTATGTCGTTAACCCGTACGACTTTGGCGCCGTCAACATCGACGATCTGTTTGTCAAGCAGGTCCCGCTTGACGAGAATATCCCCATCTGCGGGGAGATACGTGTCCAGACGGTGTGGTCTGACGCTTCCGGTTGAAATCACTATATGAGTAAAGAGCGTAACCTCGCTCCAGGGAAGTGTTTTTACCCCTTTTCGCGATTTGATCACGATATGGGAGACTTCCGGGAAAACCTCACCGGGAACCATGATCAGATCACGCAAAATTCCGATCCGGTCGCCGTTGTTGTTAATCACCGAGCGCCCGATGACGGAACTGAGATATATTTCGCTTATTTCAATCGTCATAATGTAAACCTTCGAAAAACTAAAAAAGACCCCATTCAGGAAGAAAAGGGCCTTTACAAAAATGCAACCAAACCATTTCCCCCCTGGTTGACTTTCGGCAGTGCACAACGTAGGATTGATCCAGCTACATTGGGTTAAGCCTTAATCCGACAAAACCTGGTAACCGCATTGGCGTCTTTCGACGTTTCTGGGTAGTAGCATCTGTTTGTGCAAACGCCTCAATCTAACGAGGAATATGTAACCTGAATCTATAGCCGTGTGACCCTGGATTGTCAATGCAAAAATGGCGTTTTTTCAATACGGGAAGCCTCTCCGGCCCCGAAAACATGGCTATTGATGATGCGCTGCTGCAATCGTTTGATCCGCTCCGGTCGCTGCCGGTTTTGCGTCTGTACGGCTGGTCTACACCGACACTTTCCCTGGGGCGTTTTCAGAATGCCGAAGATGTTCTCAAGCTCGATTGCTGCCGCGATGCCGGGGTGCCGGTAGTGCGCCGCATCTCTGGTGGCGGGGTCATATACCACACTGGAGAATTGACCTACAGCATCGTCTGCGCTCCCACTCATCTTCCGGTTGCCGATTCAATCAAGGAAACGTACAGATTACTGACTGGCTTTCTGCTGCGCTTTTATCGGAATCTCGGCCTCAAAGCCGATTTTGCCGTGGATAGCGTGGCTGGAGGCGGGGGGCTGGGTGAACGCACTCCCTTCTGTTTTGCCGGCAGGGAAAGCTTCGATATTCTCGTGGAGGGGCGCAAGATTGGAGGGAATGCCCAGCGCCGCCTCAAAAACGTTATATTTCAGCATGGCTCCGTACCTCTGATTGATGCGCTACTTGATGGGGTTGTTTTTCTGCGGGATCGTCCAAGCGGACTGAAGGAACGGGTAACCTGTCTTGCCGCCGAAGGTGTTGCCATTGATCCTGAAATACTTGCCAAGCATGTGGAAGAGGCTTTTCGCAGCCATTTTAATGCGGAGTTTGTTAAAATTCCGTGTGGCGGCGCCATAGAGGAAACGGCAAGAAAATTGTTGAGGGAAAAGTATCTGAAGGATCAGTGGAACCTGAAAGGGGAGTTGGCGTGCCGATAGTACGAAAACCGGAATGGTTGCAGAAAAAAATCAATCCCGGAGATCAGTCCTCCATGCGTCAGTTGCTCGGTGATTTACGTCTGAATACCGTTTGTCAACAGGCTCTGTGCCCGAATATTTCCGAGTGTTTCAGCTGCGGCCAGGCAACATTTCTGATTCTCGGCACTCACTGCACACGACTCTGTTCTTTCTGCAATGTGGAAAAAGCCGAGCCGCTGCCGATTGATCCTGATGAACCTGAACGGATAGCTGTTGCAGTAGCCAGGCTTGAGTTGGAGCATGTTGTGATCACCAGTCCGACCCGCGACGACCTGTCTGATGGCGGCGCCAGGATGTATGCGACGGTTGTGGCAGCCATCCGTAATTCGTCTCCGGCGACACGGATTGAAGTGTTGATTCCTGACCTGCAGGGGAGGGCGGAGAGTCTTGAAGTGGTGACGTCTTCACATCCGCATATTCTCGGGCATAATATCGAAACAGTCCCGCGGCTTTACCATATTCGCATTGGAGCTGATTATCGGCGCTCACTGGAAGTGTTGCGAACGTGCCGTGAATTGGCTCCGGAAATAATGACCAAATCTGGAGTTATGTTGGGAATGGGAGAGCGGGAAGATGAACTGCTTCAGGTTCTTGCTGATTTGCGCGAAGCCGGCTGTGTTTATGTAAGTATGGGGCAGTATCTTGCCCCAAGTCGTAACCACTTCCCGGTGCAGGAATATATTGTGCCGGAAAAATTCGAGAAACTGCGAAGTGCAGCGTTACAGCTTGGTTTTCTTCATGTTGAAAGCGGTCCCTATGTTCGTAGTTCTTACAATGCCGGCGCCTACAAATAAGAAACGGCCTGCTTGTTAATCAAGCAGGCCGCTAATTTTCGTATGGATAACATTTTACGCGTAGGTAGAAAAATTGAAACTGCCGCCGCTTTGAGTAGCTGGTTGCGGTGCTTGCTGAGCATTCTGTGCCAGCAGATTCGCTATCTTGTTCTGCTGATCTGCCGCCTGTTTCATCATGGTCGTTGAAAGCGCCTGCTGCGTCTGTTCAGTTCTTAAAAGTAACGAAGAACCTGCAATTGAACTCGTATCCATGCGCCACCTCCTGTTAATTAAAAGAATACCGCATGTTGTAGGGTGTTGGCAAGCAGCAATTATACGATAGATTGCAGCCGATCGTCACCTGCCCATAAGTTACGGGCAATTTCCAATCCGTTTGGCCTGAATCTTCATATTCATGGTATGTCCCTGCGTCTGCATTTTCATTGTCGAATCGTAGGCATCCCCTTTGAAAACCGTTTCACCGCTGAAGTCGCCAGCATTCTTGCCGGTGCATTTCATCTTCCAGGTGGCTTTATTGCCGGACAGTTTATAATCGGTTACGGTACAGTTCTTGTCGGTAGAGACGGTTTTTTTCTGATCCTTGACGTCTTCCTTGGTGTAGCAGTGTTTCATCTTGGTGGGTGGCATCTTCATGGGCATACCGGGCATATCCATGGTGGTGATCAGTTCCCAGTATCCGTCACGCATGGTGTCGGCAGCAAAGCAGGCAACCGGGAAGGCCAGGGTGGACAGGAGGACAACAAGAATTTTTTTCATGGTCAAATCTCCTTTGTGACTGTAGATACATGATGGCAACATTCGGGCAAATATACCCTCAACATTAGCTGATTACCACATAAATTCAAAACCGGTATTTGTTTTTTTGAGTTACGTGGATGCACCACTGAAATATGCGCCGTTCTTGACTTTCCCGCCTACCTTTGGCACTATGTCGCTCCATGAAAAAATTGACCAGGCAAATACATATCGGCGCGATACCTGTCGGAGGTGATGCTCCCTGTTCGGTGCAGTCGATGTGCAGTACCGATACTCGCAACATTCCCGCCACAATCGAGCAGATCAGGGAGCTTGCTGAAGTCGGCTGCGAAATTGTCCGCTGTGCGGTGCCTGATCTGGAAGCTGCCCGTGCCCTGGCTCAGATCAAGCAGATAAGCCCCATTCCTGTTGTCGCCGATATCCATTTCGATTATAAGCTGGCGCTGGAGGTTCTTGAAGGGGGCATCGACGGCCTGCGTCTTAATCCGGGCAATATCGGGGAAAAATGGAAGGTAGCCGAGATCGTTGCGTCTGCTGCCGAGCGCAAGGTGCCAATCCGGATCGGCGTTAATGCCGGTTCGCTTGAAAAAGAGTTGTTGGAGCGATATGGGCATCCCTCTGCCGAGGCCATGGTGGAGTCGGCGATGGGACATATTCGCATCCTTGAGGATTTACATTACCAGGAAATAAAGATTTCCCTTAAAGCATCTGATGTGATGAAGACGGTGGCCGCTTATCGTCTTTTTTCGGAGCAGTCCGATTATCCTCTGCACATTGGTATCACCGAGGCGGGAACACTTTTCTCCGGAACGATCAAATCTTCCGTGGGTCTTGGCATTCTTCTGGCGGACGGTATCGGCGATACGATGCGGGTCTCACTGACCGGTGCTCCGAAAGACGAGGTCCGGGTTGCCTATGATATCCTTAAGGCGGTTGGACTGCGTCAGCGTGGGGTAAACTTTGTTTCCTGCCCGACCTGCGGGCGGTGCCAGATTGACCTGATCCGGGTTGCTGAAGATGTTGAAAGGCGCTTGCAGGGTGTGGAGAAGCAGATTACGGTTGCTGTCATGGGGTGTGCGGTCAATGGACCGGGAGAAGCACGGGAAGCGGATGTGGGCATAGCCGGCGGAAAAGGTGAAGGGCTTGTGTTCCGCCATGGTGAAATTGTGCGCAAGGTTCCGGAAGACAAGCTGGCTGATGCGTTGCTTGAAGAAATATCCAAATTGTAATTATAAGAAGTGATGGCTGTTTTAAAAATTTAACGTGGTATTTGTGTACCAGTCTGGGGATATTTGATGCTGTATTCACGCTATTTTATACCGACCACCAAGGAAACGCCGTCTGATGCCGAGGTGATTTCTCACCAGTTAATGCTGAGAGCCGGGATGATCCGCAAGCTTGCTTCCGGGATCTATAATTATCTTCCTCTCGGCTTGCGCTCGATTCGCAAGTTCGAGAATATTGTTCGCGAAGAGATGAACAAAGCCGACGCAATCGAGATGCTGATGCCGAGTGTCCAACCGGCCGAGTTGTGGCAGGAATCGGGGCGCTGGGCATTCTACGGCAAAGAGCTGCTGCGCTTCAAGGATCGCAAGGATGCCGAATTCTGTATGGGACCGACCCACGAAGAGGTCATTACCGACATGGTGCGGCGCGAGATAAAAAGCTATCGTCAAATGCCGGTCAATTTCTATCAGATACAGAGCAAATTTCGTGATGAGATTCGTCCTCGCTTCGGCTTGATGCGTGGTCGCGAGTTCATCATGAAGGATGCCTACTCATTTGATGTGGACAGTTCGGCTGCGGATCTCTCCTACGAGAAAATGTTCAACGCGTACATGCGTATTTTCGAGCGATGCGGACTCAATTTCAGAGCGGTTGAAGCCGACACCGGAAGTATTGGCGGATCCTCTTCGCATGAGTTCATGGTGCTGGCTGATTCCGGAGAAGATGCCATTGTTTCGTGCGACGCTTGCCGATATGCCGCGAATATTGAAAAAGCTGAATCTCCCTTGTTTACAACCGTAAGTGACGCTGCTGCCGATGCATTACAAAAAGTTTCAACGCCTGACATGAAATCCATTGCCGATGTAGCTGCTTTTCTGAACGTTGCGCCGGATAGAACAATAAAAACGCTGGTGTACGCATCTGATAACGGCGATCTGGTCCTGGCGCTGTTGCGTGGAGATCATGAGCTTAACGAGCTCAAACTCAAGAATTACCTGGGATGGGACGAAATTCTGATGGCAACCGAAGAGCAGATTTTTGCCTGCACCGGTTCTCCCGTCGGTTTTCTGGGGCCGATCGGGCTTAAACAGGAGATAACGGTCATAGCCGACCGGGTTGTTCAGGGCATGACTAATGTCGTTTTAGGTGCCAATGAAAAGGATCTTCATTATATTAATGCCAATCGTGGCCGCGATTTTGAGGTGTCCGCTTTTGTCGATATCCGCACCGTTGAGGCCGGCGACTCCTGCCCGCGCTGTGAATCCGGAAAGCTTGAGATGTGGCGGGGAATCGAAGTCGGGCATGTGTTCAAGCTGGGAACAAAATATTCCAAGGCGCTGAACGCTACCTATCTCGATGCCAATGGGAGAGAGCAGATCATTTTCATGGGGTGTTACGGCATCGGAATCGGCCGTACGGTTGCTGCGGCGATTGAACAGAACCATGACGAAAACGGCATCATTTTTCCGCTTCCGATTGCTCCATTTCACTGTTCAGTAGTGGCGGTCAATACCAAGGACGCCGGTGTCATGGCCGCTGCCGAAGAAATATATTTCCGCCTCGAAAAGCTTGGGGTCGAGGTTCTTTTCGATGATCGCGACGAACGGCCGGGGGTGAAGTTCAAGGATAACGATTTGATCGGCATTCCGATCCGGATCGTTGTTGGCAGCAAAGGGTTGGCCGAAGGGAAGGTAGAAGTCAAAATTCGCTCGACCGGAGAAGTTCTGTCACTGTCACTTGAGGAAGTTGCGATGACCGTCAAGCAGATGATCGAAGCAGCATTGGTACACGAAGAATAGTCCAGCGCGAGGGTTTTTACATGCAGTCAAGCCAGATATGGGATTCGCAGCACGAATGTATGCCTCGCGAAGAGCTTGAACAACTTCAGTTGGAGCGTCTTCAGGCGACCTTGAATCGTGTCTACAAAAATGTGCCCTGTTATCGTACCAAGTTTAATGATCTTGGCATAGTTCCCGAGGATGTCGCGTCATTGTCTGATTTGTCGAAGCTACCCTTTACGACAAAAGAGGATCTGCGGCTTAATTATCCCTACGGCATGTTCGCCGTGCCGCTGCGCGAAGTTGTCCGGATTCACTCTTCGTCAGGTACGACCGGGAAGCCGACGGTAGTCGGGTATACCAAAAATGATCTCAAAATGTGGTCCAATCTGGTTGCCCGTTTCATGACCGCTGCCGGAGTCACCCACGATGATGTCGTGCAGATAGCGTTCGGCTACGGTATGTTTACCGGCGCGTTCGGTCTGCATTACGGTTCCGAAGCGATCGGCGCGGCGGTTATCCCGATGAGCGGGGGCAACAGCGACAAGCAGATCATGATCATGCAGGATTACAAGAGTACCGCGCTTGTCTGTACGCCGAGTTATGCCATTACGCTTGCCGATCTGATGGAAAAACAGAAAATTGATCCCCAGACGCTTTCTCTCAAATATGGCTTGTTTGGCGGTGAGCCCTGGTCAGAAGCGATGCGTGCGGAAATTGAATCCCGCTTGATGATCAGCGCCACCGATAATTACGGGCTTTCTGAAGTTATCGGACCCGGGGTTGCCGGTGAATGCAGCTATAAATGCGGCATGCATATCGCCGAGGATGCTTTTATCGCTGAAATAATCGATCCGGAAACCTGTCAGGTGCTGCCTCCCGGCAGCGTCGGTGAACTTGTACTGACGTCGATCAACAAGGAAGCTTTTCCGATGGTTCGTTACCGCACCCGTGACATCACCAGCCTGGATTACGCAACCTGCGAATGCGGCCGCACCATGGTCAGGATGAAAAAGACCATGGGGCGTACCGATGACATGTTGATAATCAAGGGCGTTAACGTATTCCCGTCGCAGATTGAGGAAGTGCTGGTGGCTATAGAGGGGTGCGAACCGCACTATCAGCTGGTGGTGGATCGTAAGGGGGCACTCGATGTGTTGGAAGTCTGCATCGAGGTGAGGGAGAATATTTTCTTTGATGAAATGAAAAAACAACGTGCTTTTCTTGATATGGTCGGAAAAAGAATTGACTCAATGCTCGGTGTCGGCGTGACCGTGAAGCTGGTAGAGCCTAACAGTATTCCGCGTCATGAGGGAAAGGCCCAGAGAGTTATCGATAAGCGGGTGGTTTGATACTACCCGCCTATCCTGTTGCCATGTAAAGCCGCTCACCAGCAGTGATGCTGTCGAGCGGCTTTTTTGATGTAGTTTCAAAACCTATCGTTTTTACTTAACGAAATAACCCCGCAAAAAAAAGAAGGAAAACAATGCTTACAAGAAAACTATCGGCAGGCGACATTATTGAAGCCCGTTGTACCAAGTGTCGCGAAGTGCTGAATCACAGAATTGTTGCCATGGTGGAAGGAAAAGTCGTACGGGTCGAATGCAACACCTGTAATGGAGTACACAACTATTATCCGCCTCCTTCAGAAAAAGTGGCCAAAGCACCCCGGGCTGCGGCGGCGAGTAAAACCCGTTCAACCACTGCTGTTCCCCGTGCATCCAGAAAAGATCCGGCCGAGGCCGAGCGCGAAGAGTGGGCATCTCTGCAGCCGACGTTCGATCATGAAAAAGCGCTTCCATATGACATGAACGGCAGGTTCCAGGCCAAACGCCTGATAAATCATCCCGTATTCGGCATTGGCATCGTGAAATCACTCATTGTCCCGAACAAGATGCAGATCCTCTTTAAAGACGGGATCAAACTGCTACGGTGCCAGTGCCTGTAGCCGGGCAAATTTTGCCTTGATTTATCAGCCTTTTTGCATTACTAAACTAGTTCCGACAACTGTATACAGTATCGTGATCTGTACACACTATCGACCACCCACCATCAAGCCCTGATAAACAGGATACGTGCGCTAACGAAATTATTCCCTGCAAAATACCGCAGGAAATAATTTCTAACTTACTAGCCCTGAAAACAGGATAAGTGCGTTAACGAAATTGTTCCCTGCGTAAATACCGCAGGAAATAATTTCTAACTTACTAAAAAGGAGAGTCCCGATGTCTGTAAAGCCGTTTGTTTATCAGGAGCCGTTTCCGCTTGCGAAAGATGAAACCAAATACCGCAAAATTGAAGGTTCAGAAAAATATGTAACGGTCGAAAAATTTGTCGACTCAGACGTCGTGAGGGTCTGCCCCGAGGCGCTCTCCATTCTTGCCAACGAAGCAATGAAGGATGTCTCTTTTCTGCTGCGTCCTGCCCACAATGAGCAGGTCGCCAAGATTCTGAGCGATCCGGAAGCATCCATGAATGACAAAGGGGTTGCCCTGGCTTTCCTGCGTAACGCCGAGATTGCTGCCAACCTTGATCTGCCCCTCTGCCAGGACACCGGTACCGCCACTGTTGCTGCCAAGAAAGGGCAGCAGATCTGGACCGGCGTCAAGGACGAAGAGTGGCTTTCCAAAGGTATCTACAAGACCTACACGGAAGAAAACCTGCGTTATTCACAGACTGTTGCGCTCGATATGTACGAGGAAGTCAACACCGGCACCAACCTCCCAGCCCAGATTGATATTCTGGCCACTGACGGCGATTACTACAAATTTGTGTTCATGGCCAAAGGGGGCGGTTCCGCCAACAAGACCATGCTGTATCAGGAAACCAAGGCGCTACTGACACCGGACAAACTGTTCAAGTTCCTGGTTGAAAAGATGAAGTATCTCGGCACTGCAGCCTGCCCTCCCTACCACATTGCCTTTGTCATCGGCGGCACCTCTGCCGATGCCTGCATGAAGACGGTCAAGCTGGCGACAGCCAAGGAACTGGACGGACTGCCGACGGCCGGTAATGCCCATGGCCAGGCTTTCCGAGATGTAGAGCTTGAGAACAAACTGCTGGAAGCCGCCTATAAGCTCGGCATCGGCGCCCAGTTTGGCGGGAAATATTTCGCCCACGATGTACGGGTCATTCGTCTTCCTCGTCATGGCGCTTCCTGTCCGGTCGGCATGGCTGTTTCCTGCTCGGCGGACCGCAACATCAAAGCTAAAATTACCAAGGATGGTTTGTTCGTGGAGGAGATGGACCGTAACCCGGGCCGTCTGATCCCGGAACAGTATCGTGGCAAACATGAGCATGGCGTTAAAATCGACCTTAACAAGCCGATGAAGGAAATCCTGGCTGAGCTGACCAAGCACCCGGTTTCGACTCCGCTGCTTCTTTCCGGTACCATCGTGGTCGGCCGTGATATAGCCCACGCCAAATTCAAGGAAATCATGGACAGTGGCAAGCCGCTTCCCGAATACCTGCTCAATCATCCGATCTATTATGCCGGTCCGGCCAAAACTCCGGCAGGCAAGGCATCAGGCTCGTTCGGTCCCACGACCGCCGGCCGGATGGATTCGTACGTTGATGAACTCCAGTCCAAGGGAGGTTCATTGATCATGATCGCCAAGGGTAATCGCAGCCAGCAGGTGACGGACGCCTGCAAGAAATTCGGCGGCTTCTACCTGGGTTCGATCGGTGGCCCGGCTGCTGTTCTGGCAGAGGAGAACATCAAGAAGGTTGAGTGCATCGACTTCCCGGAACTGGGGATGGAGGCGGTCTGGAAGATCGAAGTTGAGAACTTCCCGGCATTTATCCTGGTTGATGACAAGGGAACGGACTTCTTTAAACAGCTCGGTTTGTAATAAAGTTCCAATTATCAAAACAAAAAGCCCCGCGTGCAGTGTACGCGGGGCTTTTTACGTTACTTCATCACCGCAACAAGCGGCCCGTAAATCCGCGCTGCCAGTGCAGCGAACTCTCCCCCACACGGCTCCTCACCGCCGAAACAGAACGCCACCGACGGATTGTCGCGCTCTCCGGGAAGTCCGCGCCATTGATCGCCCTGCCAGGCTGCTGTGGCTTTTGTCTGCCCTGAATGCACAAAAGCCCAGGATGTTTCGGGGAAAAACGGCAGTGGCCGAGTCATTCCTTCGCAGTAGAAATCAAGCAGGTCGGACAGAATGTCCGCGGCATTGTCAACCGGCGGCAACTCCAGAACCGAATTGGACGAGATCATGGTGCTTTGCAGCGGATAGCCGTCTGCCTTGGCAATGTTGAGCAGCAGGTGATCAAGCCAGATTGCGAGCCGGTCCTTTCCCTTCATTCCGGAACAGCGCCACCGGACATGCATGCCATTGCGGCAGTTATCCAGAGTGGCGTTCAATCGTACTCTGTTGTGTGCAAACGCAATCGTCAGCGGCTCCAGTGGTGCGCCGAGTTGCGGCTCAAGGATAGCGGTGAAGTGTCGGCTTTTTTCCCAGACTGCATCAAAGGCGGCCTTGCCTGCTGCCAGCGGCGGCAGAGAACCGCGTGAACGAGCCGCGGACAGACAGTCGTCGTACTGCCACCCTTGCAATAATTGTTCAAGAAGTTCCTGTGAAATCGAGTAGCGCGTCAAGTTGTCCAACGAAAACGGTTCGGAGTCATCAGGCTCTTCGGCCGGGTTGAACGGCTTGATATGCAGCCGCTGTTCAAGGAAAACCGCTGCCGGATTTGCCAAAAAGCGCTGTAACTGCCGCAGGTCAAGCAACAGAGGGGAGGCGCTGTCAAGCGGCAGTGGTTCACTTATGAATTCACGACTTGAGCGCTTCGACATGCGCCTGGCTTCAACTGCCTGGCAGGTATCCCGGTCGTAACTGAACAGGTGTGACGGGTCATGGCCGTCAAAGTAGAGGTGGCTGAACCCTTGAAGGCGGTGCCTGGTTAAAACTGGCGCCGGTGTTGTGCCATCCGGTCCGACAAAGCCTTTTGTAACATAGTCTATCAGTTCGGCGACCAGAACCGAAGGCGGCATGCTGCTGTTGTCGCGATTGTTCTGGCCGTTGTAGCTGATGCAGAAGCGATCCTCTGCCGCCATGAGTGCTTCAAGGAACAGGTAGCGGTCTTCGTCGCGCAACGAGCGGTCACCGCGATGTCTGGCACCGTTCATCAGGCTGAATCCGGGCGGGCGTTCAGTTCTCGGGAACTGTCCGTCATTCATGCCTGCCAGCCAGACAACCCGCATCGGAATACTCCGCATCGGCATCATGGCGCAAAAGGTAATAGAGCCACCCATGAATCCGTAACCTCCGCCGCTTTTAGCCACGATTTCGGACAGGTGATCGCGCACGGCATCAAGAGATATCGGTTGTATGAAACCATGGAGCGAGCAGGCGTCACGGAGCGAGTTGAGTGCTTTGGCAACAATGAGCGGACCCGCGGCATCGGTATCGTCTGACAGCATCAGGTCAGCAATGGCTGTGTTCAGAATATCTGCCCACTCCGGCAGGGTGTGACGAGCGCTCAGCCGGTCAGAAGTTTCCCTGGCAGCGGTAATGAATTCCACCAGTTTTCCCAGCGCTTCCGCCTGCCGGCCCGAACAGGCCGGGTAGGGGAGTATTCCGCCGAATGTCGAATAATCATCCGGAGACATGGCATATCCGAGAAACAGTCTGTCCAGTCCGGCCTCCCAGCTGAAATCGTCATAGCGCGGAAAACCGAGGCCGGCACGGTGATCGGCGTCCAGACCCCAGCGTACGTTGCACTCCCCAAGCCATGTTCTGATGGCTATGAGCTCATCTTCATCGATGTCAAAACGGTTCCTTACGACCGGAATTTCCAGGAAATCCAGAATTTCATGACGCGCAAAACGGCTTGATGCCATGTCGATAATTTTGAAGAAAGCCTCGACAAAAATGCTTTCACGGCGCATGCTCCGGTCCGCGATCGTGTAAGGGAGTTGCGGCCTCCCGGATGACTTGCTGCCGAAAACAGAGCTGATATACGGTGCGTAGGTTTCGATGTCAGGTATCATAACGACGATATGGCGCGGTTCCAGATCCGGCAGTTCGTCGAACTGAGCAAGTAGATTGTCGTATAGAATCTCCATCTCGCGCAGCGTTCCGTGACATGAATGGATCTGCAGCGAGCGGTCGCCTGCTGGAACAACAGCTTTTGCACCGGCGGCAGGGCGGTCAAACAGGGTGAGGATGTCGTTCTGAACGGAGGAGAGAATCGTGCTGTCACTGGTTTGGTGAGCAATTTCCGGTGCATTGTCAAGCTCTTCCGTTTCGAAGCCGTAGTCGAGAAGCGTTTCAAAGAATTCCTGGCCCAAGGTACCAAGCGAGGAGAGGAGCGGATTGCCGGTTTCGTAATATTCCTCTGCTTCTGCCGTTAGAGTTGATTGCAGTGCAATGTGAGATTTTCTCTTCTCGGAAATGATTGTTCCCCAGTACTGCCCGCAGGGATTAAGCAGATAGCAGCGTACATCACAATATGCTGACAGCAATCGCAGAGCTTCCAGGTGAAACGGGGGGAGATAGGATATGCCGAACAGGCTGATGCGCCGGGGGAAGCTGCTGCCAAGCGGAGCACCGCTGGCAACGTGCCGGCGCAAGGCTCTCAGCAGTGCCGCCCGATGACTGCCCCGGCTGCTGCCGTTGATTGCGCGCCATAACTCCGCCTGCCAATCATCGCCCTCACCATCATCCCAGCCAAGAACCATTTCCGGCCGGAATATGGTATATTGGTCAAGACAGTCGGCCACTGAACGTGAAATCTGCAGGAGCCTGCGATCATCATGTTCGTCACCCAGATAGGCGGCAATCTGTTCGAAACCTTTTTGGTGCGATAGCTGCGGAAGCTGAGCGGCGATGCGCCAGGTTAACGAGCTCTGGGTAAACTGGAGCGATGAATGTGATTCCGGAAGGATCGACGTGAAGCTCCGGTCGAGAAGATCATTGGGGAAGCTGAACGCAACCCCTGCTGAAACACCAAGACGTAAGGCAAGTTCCATGGATATCCAGCGGGCCATGCCGTTACTGAGAACAACGATACTCTCCTGTTCAAGTGGTGACAGAGGTGATGAGCAAATGGAGTCGGAAAGCGCCTCAAGCAGGCGTTTCTGCGAACAGCTGGTGATGAGTCTGAGGGTCGGCATAGGCGGAACTATACCGGAATTGGCTGGACAAACAAGCAGGAATTACG
>JBAYTT010000043.1:0-21710 GCA_041675485.1 Pelobacteraceae bacterium
AGTTACTTCATCAATTGGAATACCGTCATAAGCCATGATAACTGCAGCCAGGGATCCATCGACGCTTTGGACAATTGTGTTCAGTGAATCTCTTAGCGACATGATTTAATCCTCCTGATATTTTCAAGCCACCTGTCAAGCGTAGAAAGCGCATTATCCGCAACCCCTTGCGGAGTTACCGTAGAAGCAGTACTCTCGCATACGGAGGAATCTGCAGAGGGTAGTCGGGTTTCAAGCGCAGGCATGACAACAGGCTCCGGCAGCACCACCGTCCCGGAAACCTGATACAACTCTTCATCCGGCATACCGAATTCAGACTCGTCCGCAGCTTCATCAACAGAGTCATCAACGTATGAAACAGACGCTGATGCTCCTGATTGCAGCGCCTCGAGTTCGGCTAAACGCTCGGCAGTAACTCGATCCTCCGGATTATCCACCAGAATAGCACGATATATTTCAAGCGCTTTATGAATAAAACCCTGCGATACATACAGTTCAGCAAGAGTTCCGGTTGAAAGAGGATCGTGATGCTGGGGTACCAAAACATCCAATTCAGGTGGAGTCTCCTGGTACTGGAATCCTGATTCGGGTTGTTCTTCTTCCACGACATCAAGTTCTTCGAGTATTTCAAGATCTTCAATGATCTCATCTTCATCTTCAACCGGTTCAAATGCGGATTCAGTACCTCTCGACGACCGTTCAAGAGATTCAAGTTCGATACGGCACTCTGCATCGTCCGGAGCAAACTCAAGTGCTGTCCGGAATGTCTGGCAAGCGGCTTCCTGGTTGCCGGCTTCAGAATAGAGACGACCCAACAGTTTTTGAGATGGAACATCTTCGGGAACCGCCTCGGTAACCAGTTTTAAGGCGGTCAGAGCCTCATCGTTCAGCCCCTTGGCATGACAGGCAAGAGAAAGAACTCGTTGACCGGACAGGTAGCCGGGATGTTTCAGAACGCCCTGCCGCGCAACATGAAGAGCATCATCGATCAGCCCTACCTTGAGGTAAACATCCGCTAGCCGGGCGAAGCAAAACGAGTCCGGTGAGTTGGAAAGCTGTTCTTCAAGGTGTTTAATGTCCGTCCAGAATGAAGCTGAATCCTGCATGGTCATGCTGCCTCCAGCCCGCTCAGTATGAGCAGCTCATCGGGAGTATGGTGCGACATGGCGTACATGCCGATGCCCTGATTACAAATAAAGGTAATACTGCCGCCCTTGGATTTTTTGTCAGCAGCAACGGCGCTTAACAATTGATGACGGTCATAGTGAGGAATTTCAACCGGCAACCCGCACTTGGCAATAAGAGCGATGATCCTTGAATAGTCCTCCTGGCTGCAAAGACCTTGGGCAGCCGAAACTCTTGCTGACAGCACCATCCCGATTGCGACAGCCTCTCCATGCACCATGCCGCGATAACCGGAGAGAGCTTCAAAAGCGTGTCCGAGAGTGTGGCCGTAATTCAAAATAGCTCGCAAACCGGATTCCTTCTCGTCCTGCTCTACCACCTGTGCCTTTAATTGGCAGGATCGAAGAATAATTTTTATAAGAACATCCAGATCCATCGCCAGAATTGCATCACTATGTGCCTCTATGAATTCAAAAAACGGGAGATCAATCGCCACCCCGTATTTAACGACCTCTGCAAGTCCGGCACGGAATTGCCGCTGATCCAGAGTAGTCAACGTAGTAACATCTATTAAAACCAGGCGAGGCTGATAAAAGGCACCGATCAGATTTTTCCCCTTGGGGTGATCTATACCGGTCTTGCCACCGACACTGCTGTCAACCTGAGCTAAAAGTGTGGTTGGTACCTGAACGAAAGGGATGCCGCGCATCCACGTTGCGGCAGCAAAGCCAGCCATATCACCAACGACACCACCTCCAAGTGCGACCACAAAAGATCCGCGATCAACACCTGCAGCAAGAAGATCATCATAGATCTGATTCAAGGTTGTGCTGTTCTTATATTCCTCGCCATCAGGCATTTGTATCTGGGCAACAGAGTAACCGGCATTTACCAGAGACTCCCGAACAACGGTGCCATACAAGGCAGCAACAGTCGGGTTTGAAATTACCGCAGCCATGCCCTTTAGCCCGACGGCTCGACAACGCTGCCCGAGAGAAACAAGGGCACCGCGTTCAATGACAATATCATAACTGTTAGCACCCAGATTTACCGACAACACACTCACGCGGAAAGCCCCTTAAACTGCACAAAATCTTTATCGCGACATCTTCCACAGATTGCTCGTCCGTGTCAATTCTAATATCTGCGTCAGATAAAATTGTTCGCAATCACCCGCCAGCGTTATTACGCGTTTAGCGGCAACCCCACTAGTCTGTAGACATCGTTCGCACCCGTCAACATTAACAGCTTTCACACGCTGCGAATCTGCTCAAGGTAACTTTCCAGGTTTCTCCGGATTTCAATGATCGAGTCGCCACCGAATTTTTCCAGTAAAGCATTGGCTATTTCAATCGCCACGACCGCTTCAGCCACCACCAGAGCGGCCGGCACAGCACAGGTGTCCGAGCGTTCAACGGTTGCCTCGAAAGGTTCATGCGTACGAATATCAACCGAGCGGAGTGGTGAATAGAGAGTAGGAATCGGTTTCATGGCAGCCCGCACGACAATCGGTTCGCCATTTGACATTCCTCCTTCAATACCACCTGCATTATTGCTGTTTCGTCGATAGCCATTCTGGTAATATATTTCGTCATGTACCCGAGACCCCGGTCTGCGGGCAGCATCAAAACCGATGCCGACCTCAACCCCCTTGATAGCCTGAACACTCATCAGCGCCATGGCAAGCCGCGCATCCAGCTTGCGATCCCACTGCACATAGCTTCCCAATCCGGGAGGAACACCGATCACCTGAACTTCAACAACTCCCCCCAATGTATCTCCTCCGGATTTGGCTGCGTCGATAGCCCGCTTCATGTCAAGTTCCGCTGACTGGTCACAACAAAACGTTTCTGAGACATCAGCCCGCTGCCACAAATCTTCCAGCGGCTCAACCGGAGTTTTGGCGCAAATACCACCAAGTTCCGCCACAAAACCACCAACCTTAATGCCGAATTCTGCCAGAAGAGCCTTCGCAACGCCTCCAACGGCAACTCGAATCGCTGTTTCACGGGCACTGGAGCGCTCAAGTACGTTACGAACATCATTCAGGTTGTACTTCATAACACCGGTAAGATCGGCATGTCCGGGACGCGGCCGTGTCACTGCGCTGGAATCGTCGCGATGCTCCGGAAGCGGCGACATTTTCTCGGACCAGTTTTCCCAATCGCGGTTCATCACCACCAGGGTAACCGGAGATCCGATTGACTCTCCCCAGCGCACTCCGGAAAGCAGTTGAGCGGTATCCTTCTCTATTTTCATCCGGTCACCACGGCCATACCCCTGCTGACGCCGAGACAGATCATGATTCAGGGCATCAACAGAGAGATGAATCCCTGCCGGAAGCCCTTCAATTATTGCACTCAACTGAGGTCCGTGCGATTCACCGGCCGTCAGGTAACGAAATATACTCACAAAAAAACCTCCGCAGATGATTCAAAGCGGAGGCAAAGTAGCATTTATGATGCGATTTCGGCAAGATAAAAGAGGTCACATCAATAGTACTCCTCCTGGTATACTGGCACTTCATCCAGAAAACCTTCGTGCAATCCGGCATGTTTAAGAGCCATGTCCGCATCTGCAATCAACCGCTCGCGGTCCTTTGGATAGCTGCCGGTCAGGTCGAGGAAATTTGAAACATGGTTCGAGCGGAGAATCGTTTTAGCGGGATGCAGATGCTGCAACATTTCTCGAGCCTCCACCATCAGTTCACGGCGGGTACATTGCTGAAGAGTGCGGACAAACTCATCATTATGGCGGAGAAACATCGTCAACAGCGAGAAGTATTCAGGATTTACCCGGTTGACCCACTCTGCGGTAGCGCGAGCATGCTGCAGGCTTCGCCCGAGACCAGCCAAACCGAGAATTGCCGTTACCGAAAGTTTCATTCCGGACTCACGAGCCTTAAGCGCAAGTTCTGCCATTTGCACGGAGTCAAAACCTTTATTGATAGCATGGAGCGTATCGTCATCACCAGACTCAAGACCGAAGTAGAGAATCTTCAAACGCTTGGCACGTAACAGAGTCAACTGCTCAGCACTTTTGGTCGTCAGGCTATTGGGTGAAGCGTAGGAAGAAACCCGCGTCAAGCCGGGAAAAGTGGCCGTCAAGGCATCAAGAATGGTGCAGAGAGCATCGTACGGATAAACCAATGCATCGCCATCTGCCAGAAAAACCCGGTCGATGCGGTGACGGTAACCTGCATGAATATCGGCAATTTCCGTCAAAATATCCTGTACCGGCCGAATATGAAAGTTTTTCCCCTTATACATTCCGCAAAAGCGGCATTGATTCTGGGAGCATCCGACAGTTATCTGGAAAATCAGGCTGCGTGCTTCACTGGGGGGGCGAAACAATGGTTCGATGTAGCGCGGCATGGCCATATGTCCATAATTCAGAATTTGATGTGCAGTCCGATTCCGAGGGATTGCGGAGTTGTTCTGGTATCGCCTCGTTGCTGTTCAGGTGAGACAGTAAGATATTTATAGTCAAGTTTCAACGTAAGATTATCACCTAAGAGATAGCTGAATCCAAACTGGGCAGCCAATCCGGTTCTTAGCCTCGTCATGTCTCCCGTTCTCGTATCCGGTTGATATGTGTACGCCAGGCCGGTACCCATATACGGCATGAAATCCTTCGCAATTTGGAAGCCGTATCTCGCGGTTACAATGCCCGGTTCCGGGGCTTTGACATCGGCAGGGGCAGAAGTAAGCCTCCCCCCCCCAAGTGAAAATTGCCGGAACAACTCATCGGCAAATGAAATAGATGTACACAAGAGTAGTGCAAAAGAAAGAAGCAGTGGTGCTGCAATGTTATTGTGTAGTTGCTTCATTTTGAGAGAAAAAACACCTCTTAAATGATCAGCGTCTATATTCAGGATGGTTGCGACGATCTGGCCTGAGTGCGCTCATGAAGTATTCGTGCGTAGTCTATCTCACGCATAACCCCCTTCACATCCGCCGGATTATCGTTCTGCTCAAAGAGTCCGGTCAGTTCTGTGGCTGGACTTAGCTTGCCGCTCGCATACAGCTTCCAGATTTCCCTTCCGTAGTCGGTAGATAACAATTCTGGAGCAAAGCGGCCAAAATAGGCAGTAATGTTTTCCACATCACGCTCAAACATGCTGCGAGCATTGTTGTTGCCTGCGGCGTTGACTGCTTGCGGCAGATCTATAATCACCATACCGTCACGACCGACAAGAACATTGTACTCAGAAAGGTCGCCATGAATAATTCCGGCACACAACATAAGAACAATATTATTTATCAACTCACGATGGTATTCACGGGCCTTCGTAGCCGTCAAACGAAGGTCATTGAGCCGCGGAGCCGCACTACCATCAGCTTCAACCACAAATTCCATCAACAGAATCCCATCAGAATAGTCGTAAACCCGCGGAACTCTAACACCCGCCTCCGCCAACGTTCTTAGAGCTTCAACCTCGGCATTTTTCCAAGCCTCTTCAGCTTCCTTTCTACCGTATCTGGAATTCTTCTGCATGGCCCGAGCCTGACGACTGTTACGCCCTTTGCGTCCCTCCTGATACTGAGCCAACTGGCTGAAACTACGTGTGCGAGCCTCTTTGTACACCTTGGCGCAACAAAGCACTCCCTTTGACTGAACGACATACACGTCAGCCTCCTTACCACTCATCAGCCGGGATACTACCTCATCCACAAGACCATTACGGACTAGATTCTCAAAACATTCAGGAGTTTTCATATATGAACGGCTGTTACTGGAACGCACTTGAAATGATACATTACAATTCCTTTATGTAGTGTCGCTATGGTATACTTGGTAATCTGTCATTATCTCTTTGTATAGTATCATTACTACACCGATAACGGCAAGACAGATAACCATATCAAAACACAAAAGGCCCGGTGTCCACACACCGGGCCTTTTGTGTTACGTCTAATCACATATCGATTTTCAAGCGCTGGCAGCCAGAGCCTTTTCGAAACCGATACTGAATGCCTTCTTGTTCAGTTCAATAAATGCCTCTGGAACACTTGAAAGCACCGCTTTTTCTGCATTTTCACGACTTACCTGACCGGTCAAAGCAACCATTGCTCCCAAAGCAACAATGTTGGCAACAATCTCACGGCCGACATCGCTTTTGGCGGTATTGATGATTGGGAAAGATACAATTTTGAAATTCCCTTTCGGGAGTGTTTTCACGAGATCCGAATCAATCAGCAGAACGCCGCCGTCCTTAAGATCGTGAGAATATTTGTCGCACGCTTCCTGAGTCATGGCCAACAACGCATCTACTGTGGTTGCTTTCGGGTAGTCAATCGTTTCGTCGGAGATGATAACTTCCGATTTCGATGCACCACCGCGGGCTTCAGGCCCGTAGCTTTGCGATTGAACTGCTTGTTTTCCTTCATAGATTGAAGCAGCTTTTGCCATGATGATCCCGGCGGTGATCAGACCCTGTCCACCAGCTCCGGAAAATCTGAGTTCATATCTTGACATGAATATATCGCTCCTTTTCCTGTAATTGTTACTTGGCAGCCTTAGAACGCTCGATAACTTTTGCGTACTCGGCAGTATATTCGGACTTGGTTTCGTCCTTGTAGAGAACACCAGTCAGAACCTTGCCCTGAAGTTGCTCCGCAGTCATTTTCTCGGCAGCCTTAACCGGTACGGCAATGTCTTTCAAACGATTCATCATCTCGATGACCGACTTGAACTTATTGCGACGACCGTAGGTGGTTGGGCAGTCATCAAGAATTTCAACAACCGAGAACCCTTTGTGCTGAATCGCTTCAACGATCAGCTTGTCGATCTGGTTGGCGTGGAATGCGGTACCACGGGCAACAAAAGTTGCGCCGGCGCCAATGGCAAGCTTGGCAATATCAAAGCCTGGATCCGGGTTGCCATAAGGAGTCGTCGATGCCTTGGCTCCTGTCGGAGTACAGGGCGAGAACTGTCCACCGGTCATGCCGTAAATGTTGTTATTGAGAATGATGTACGTCATGTCGATGTTGCGGCGGCATGCGTGGATGAAGTGGTTACCGCCGATTGCGGTGCCGTCGCCGTCGCCGCCAACCAGGATAACATTCATTTCAGGCTTGGCCATTTTAACGCCGGTTGCAAAAGCCGCGGCACGACCATGAGCGGTGTGCAGTGTGCAGCAATCAATGTAGCCGGGAAGACGTGAAGCGCAGCCGATACCGGATACAACTGCAGTTTCTTCTTTTTTCAGATTCAATGTTTCCATTGCACGGATCATCCCCTTCATGATGATGCCGTGGCCACACCCTGGACACCAGATGTGAGGGAGTTTGCCGGGACGAAGCCATTTTTCGTAATTAAAAGCCATGGTTACTTAACCTCCTTAATCTTCGCGAGGATCTGGTCCGGATTGATCGGTTCACCGTCAACACGATTAATGCCGACTACCGGAGCTTTTCCCTGTACGTTACGCTCAATTTCAAGTGAGCACATTCCGAGGTTCATTTCCGGAACGATAAAGGCTTTGGCTTTTTGTGCCAGCGCTTTGATCTGTTTATCCGGGAATGGCCAGAAAGTTTTAATGCGGAACATGCCGGCCTTGATGCCCTGCTCGCGGGCAGCATTAACAGCATAGCGCGCTGAACGGGATGTAGAGCCATACGCAACAACAACAACTTCGGCGTCTTCCAGCAGGTACTCTTCAAAGGTGACGATGTCATCAATATTGGCATCTACCTTACGAACCTGACGTTCTTCTTCAGCCTGAACAACATCGGCCTTGGTAGTCGGGAAACCGTCCTGCATTTTGTTGAGACCGGTAACATGGAACTTGTAGCCGGAACCGAAAGCGGCCAACGGAGGTACATCACCAAAGCTGGTGTCGTACGGTTTGTACTGATCAGGCGAAACGGTCGGAGTTTTACGGCCAACAACTTCAATTTCACCCTGTTCAGGGAAAACAACGCGCTCACGCATATGCGCAACGATCTCGTCCGGCATAACCATAACCGGTGTACGATATTTTTCGGCCAAGTTAAAGGCACGAATCATTTCTTCGTATGTTTCCTGTACGGAAGCAGGTGTCAGGCAGATGGCCGGATGGTCACCGTGTGTGCCCCACTTGGCGCACATAACGTCAGACTGGCTCGGACCGGTAGGCATACCGGTGGAAGGGCCGCCACGCATAACGTTGTAGATAACGCAAGGGATCTCGGCAATGCAGCCGTAGCCGATGAGTTCCTGTTTGAGAGAAAGACCGGGGCCGGATGTTGAAGTCAATACCTTGGCTCCAGCCAGTGCTGCGCCCAGGATTGCGGCCATGGCACCAATTTCGTCTTCCATCTGAATAAACTTGCCGCCGATTTTCGGTAACTCGGCTGACATGACCTCGGCAACCTCGGTCGAAGGGGTGATCGGATAACCTGCAAAAAAGTTGCAACCGGCGTAGAGTGCGCCGTAGGTTGCAGCTTCGTTACCCTGAAGAAACGCTACTTTTTTGGACACTGTTCATTCCTCCTGTGGATTTATTCAGTAATAACTTTAATGGCGAAGTCGGGACAACGCAATTCGCACTGCATACATTTGATACATGCCTCAAGGTTCTTAACAGAGGCGTAAAATCCTTTCATCTCGAGTACATCCTTCGGACAGAACTCGACACAAATATGACACCCTTTACAGTACTTCTCAATAATCTCGATTGTTGGTAATTTTTTTTCCATCTTAGAAATGCTCCTTTTCCCGTATTAAAAGGTGGTAAATACAGGCTCAAAATGTAGCAAAAGAAGGGCGGAAAACTTCCACCCTTCTTTCAACTACTTCCAGAGGCCTGGAATCAAATACTACTTCATACTGCCAACCAGTTCCTTAACAGCAGCAACTGATTTGTCCATCATGGCCTGCTCGGTAGCATCCAGTTTGAACTGGATGATTTTTTCAACACCTTTCTCGCCCAGTACGGCAGGTACGCCGACGTAGAAACCATTGACGCCGAACTCGCCCTGCAGGTAGCAACAGGTAGGAAGAACACGTTTCTGGTCTTTGAGAATGGATTCTGCCATAGAAATAGCAGAAGAAGCCGGTGAGTAGAATGCAGAACCGGTTTTCAGCAGAGCAACAACTTCGCCGCCGGCACCACGGGTACGCTTAACCATGGCTTCCATAACTTCCTTGCCTTTTTCTGCGCCGTATTTCTGCTCAAGAAGTTCGGTAACAGGAATACCGTTAACGCTTGCATAACGGACCAGAGGCACCATATCGTCACCGTGGCCGCCAAGAGTCATTGCTGTAACGTCTTTTACCGACACACCCAATTCCCAGGCGATAAAGCTGGCAAAACGAGCAGAGTCAAGTACACCGGCCTGGCCGATAACACGGTTGTAAGGGAATCCGGTAATTTTTTGGCAGAGGGTAACCATTGCATCAAGCGGATTGGAGATGACGATAATGATTGAGTCAGGAGCATAGGCTTTGATACCTTCAGCAACCGAAGTCATGATCTTTGAGTTGACTTCGATCAGGTCATCACGGCTCATACCAGGCTTGCGAGGGAGTCCAGCGGTAACGATGACAACATCGGAACCTTTGATGTCTTCGTAGCTGTTGGTACCTTTCAAGTTTACATCGTAACGATCTACCGGACCAACTTCAGCAATATCAAGCATCTTGCCCTGAGGAAGACCTTCGACAATGTCAAAAAGGACAACATCACAGAGTTCACGCAATGCACAAAGCTGAGCGAGAACGCCACCAATCTGTCCGCCACCGATAAGCGAAATCTTTTTACGAGCCATACTGTTTACCTCCTCTTTTGTTTTTGTAAAATAAGGCAGGGAGTTTGTATCCCAGCCCCTGCTAACTGCAACGTAACTACATATTCTCTATCAGAGCATCAGCAAAGCCCGAGCAGGATAACAATGTTGCGCCCTGCATCATCCGTTCAAAATCGTATGTTACCCGTTTCTGGCCGATCGTTCTGTCAAGCGTTTTGACGATCAGATCCGCCGCTTCCTGCCACCCCAGATATTCAAGCATCATAACACCTGAAAGTATGACTGAACCGGGATTCACCTTGTCAAGATTAGCATACTTGGGAGCAGTGCCATGAGTAGCCTCAAAAATGGCATGTCCGGTCACATAGTTTATATTGGCTCCCGGCGCGATGCCGATTCCACCAACCTGCGCCGCCAAAGCGTCCGAGAGAAGGTCGCCTTCAAGGTTCATGGCTGCAACGACATCAAACTCCTTGGCACGGGTAAGAACCTGCTGAAAAGTG
This sequence comes from Pelobacteraceae bacterium, assembly GCA_041675485.1. GTDB lineage: Bacteria > Desulfobacterota > Desulfuromonadia > Geobacterales > Pseudopelobacteraceae > JACRCG01. The sequence continues at coordinate 10,361 of JBAYTT010000043.1, forward strand.
ATGTCAGCGATGGTATCCTTTATCAGCAGAAGCTTCTTCAACTGGCCATTTCCGTGAGTAGGCAACAGCGTAAGAGCAGATTCAACCTCGGTACGAATATCATTCTGCTGCTGAGGCGACATCATATCATAGCCAGGATCAATCATTCGCGCATTTTCTTCAACAGAAAGGGACGGATAGCGATCCTGATTGTTTATTATCCAGGATTCCCGTTCAGTAACAACCCGGGAACGGAACTCGGAAATTGCCAACGCATAACCCCAATCCTTGAACGCCCCCTCGGTGAACTTCATGATATTACCCTTGTGAACTATTGTCACAGACTTGCGTTTGTGATCAAGGGCATATTGAATAGCTGCTCGGATCAAACGTTCCGAACCGTCACGTGACACAGGTTTAATGCCTATGGAAGAGCTTTCAGGAAAGCGAATCTTGCTGACACCCATCTCCTCTATCAGAAAGCGTATGACCTTATCACATTCAACTGTACCGGTCATCCATTCGATACCGGTATATATGTCTTCACAGTTCTCGCGGAAGATCACCATATCAACATCTTCCGGCTTTTTAACCGGCGTGGGGACTCCCTGAAAATATCTGATCGGACGAAGACACGTGTACAGGTCTAGCATCTGACGAAGTGCGACATTCAGCGAACGGATACCGCCACCAATCGGGGTTGTGAGCGGCCCTTTGATTCCAACCAGAAACTCTTTGAATGCCTGCACGGTCTCATCGGGAAGCCAGGCCTTATCACCCATCTCATTACGAAACCGGTTAAAAGGTTTTTCACCGGCAAACACTTCCATCCAACTGATCTTCTTCGTGCCGCCGTAGGCTTTCCCCACGGCGGCATCAAAGACACGGACCGAAGCTTTCCAGATATCAACACCCGTACCGTCACCTTCAATATAGGGAATGATCGGGTTGTTCGGCACCTTCAGCATGCCGTCAATCCCCATGGTGATCTTTTCCCCAGCGGGGACTGTAACGTATGTATATTCCATCTAGATCACTTCGATATTACATAAAGTTTTAAAAGAGCTTAGAGCCGCTAACCTGTTAAGCGATAGCGTCGATTATAGCGTTCAATGTAGCACTTGGACGCATTGCCTTCTCAGTCTTTACCGGATCAGGAAGATAATAGCCACCCATATCAACCGGTTTGCCTTGTGCTCCGATCAACTCTTCATTGATCTTTGTCTCGTTTTCCTGAAGCTGCTTGGCTACCTTGGCAAAACGTGCCTGCAGATCCTTGTCCCTGGTCTGCTCTGCAAGAGCCTCGGCCCAATACATTGCAAGGTAGAAGTGGCTGCCACGGTTGTCTATCTGACCAACCTTACGAGCCGGGTTCTTGTTGTTATCGAGGAACTTGGTGTTGGCCTGATCAAGAGTGTCAGCAAGAAGCTGAGCTTTTTCATTTTTAAAGGTAGCTGCCAAATGCTCCAGCGATACTGCCAGCGCCAGGAATTCGCCGAGTGAGTCCCAACGAAGATACCCTTCCTGAACAAACTGCTGAACGTGTTTAGGTGCCGAGCCGCCTGCACCTGTCTCGAACAGTCCGCCGCCAGCCAGAAGAGGCACGATTGACAGCATCTTTGAACTGGTACCCAGCTCTAAGATCGGGAACAGGTCAGTGATATAATCCCTCAAGGCATTTCCGGTTACGGAAATTGTGTCTTTGCCGTCTTTGGCCCTTGGCAGCGTGAAGCGCATTGCTTCCACGGGAGACATGATATGAATTTCCAGACCATTCGTATCGTAATCTTTCAGGTACTGATTCACTTTCAGAATCATCTGTGCATCATGTGCCCTGTTTTTATCCAGCCAGAACACTGCAGGTGCTCCGGTTGCGCGTGCCCTGTTTACTGCAAGTTTGACCCAGTCCTGAATCGGCAGATCTTTTGCCTGACAACCACGCCAGATATCGCCTTCTTCCACGGTGTGCTGGAACAGCACCTCTCCCGCAGCATCAACGACACGCACCGTGCCATTTCCCGGAACCTTGAAGGTCTTGTCGTGTGAACCATACTCCTCAGCTTTTTGTGCCATGAGGCCGACGTTGGAGGTGCAACCCATGGTAGAGGGATCGAACGCACCGTTTTTCTGACAGAAAGCGATGCACTCCTGATACCATTCGGAATAGCATGTGTCGGGAATCACGCACTTGGTATCGTGCAGTTGTCCGTCCGGCCCCCACATCATCCCCGAGTCACGAACTACAACGGGCATGGATGCGTCGATGATGATATCGTTACTTGCATGAAGATTGGTGATTCCCTTGGCAGAGTCAACCATCGCCAGTTCAGGTCTTTTCTTGTAAACTGCCTGGATATCCGCTTCAATTTCTGCCTGTTTGTCCGCAGGCAATTTCTTGATTTTCAGGTAAAGGTCACCCATACCAAGATCCGGATTGACACCCAGCTCTTTAAAAGTAGCCGCGTGCTTTTCAAAAACATCCTGGTAGAAGACGGAGACGAAATGACCGAACATGATCGGATCGGATATTTTCATCATTGTGGCTTTGAGGTGTACTGAGAACAATACTCCTTTTGCCTTTGCGTCATCGATCTGCTCGGCAATGAATTTGCGCAGAGCACGAACATTCATAAATGCCCCATCAAGCACTTCGCCTTCCAAAAGAGGCAGTTTTTCTTTTAGAACGGTTACTTTTCCGGCTTGATCAACAAACTCGATCTTTACGTTGCCGGCTTTTTCCATGGTCACAGATTTTTCACTATGGTAAAAATCTCCAGCTGTCATATGCGATACATGAGTCTTCGATTCCGGGCTCCAGGCGCCCAGCTTGACCGGATGTTTTTTTGCGTATTCTTTTACCGCTTTCGCCACTCGCCTATCGGAGTTTCCTTCCCTCAGCACAGGATTTACGGCACTGCCCAAACATTTGGCATACTGTGCATGAAGTGCTTTTTCAGCTTCGGTTTTCGGCTCTTCCGGATAGTCAGGAAGTTTATAGCCCTTTTCCTGTAGTTCCTTGATAGCAGCCTTCAACTGCGGGATTGAAGCGCTGACATTGGGCAACTTGATGATGTTGGCTTCTGGTTTTTGTGTAAGCTCACCCAGCTCAGCCAGGTAATCAGGCATTCTCTGACTCTCCGTCAGATAATCCGAAAAGTTGGCGATAATTCTTCCTGCAACGGAGATATCCCTCGTTTCAACGACAACGCCAGCAGCCTTTGTGAATGCATTTACGATAGGGAGCAAAGAGTACGTTGCCAGAGCGGGTGCTTCATCGATTTTCGACCAAATAATTTTTTGTGTTGTCATGATCTCTCCTTAGTTTTTATACACAGAGCCAAAGCCCTATGAAAACGTACTGTGATCTGCGACAGTAACAACTGATGCGGAAATTCGTCGTTGAAACAACCGGCATTTGAACGGAACGCCATACAAGACATCGACGTTGTTTTTTTGATAAAACTATAAGTTATAACGATGCGTTACAGCCAGGGTAAAAATCTTGTATACAGTATACAAAACCCGTTTGGCTGTCAAGGAAAAACGTTTTACGGCAACGGGTTATGGCAATTGGATACTCAGCGCATATCAGTTGTTTTTGTTGGAATAGCGACGCGCCTCAACAGCTTCGTCGCGGCTGAAATTGCGAGGTATGACGAAAACCTGTCCGGGCCAGAGCCGCTTAGGGTCACGGATCTGGTCACGATTAGCCCGATAAATAATCGGCCAGAGTGTTGAATCGTTATAAATCTCTATTCGTGCGGAAATTTGTGGCAATGTTTCGCCACGCCGGACTGTATATGAAGTAGGTTGTGATGGCGGGGATTCTTTGTATTTTTTCTGTTCTGATTGAGCTGCCTCGGCAAATTTGCTCGACTGCTGGGCTCTCATTCGAATCTCTGCCTCTGCTGCGGCTCGCATCAACTGCTCTTCTTCAGCCTTCGCAGCCAGCTCGGCTATACGCAACTGTTTTTCAGCGGCAAGTCGTTTTTTGGTGAGCAGAATTTCTGATTTCAGCAACTCTGCTTTCTGAAATGCCAGCCGGTAATACACATCCGCACCCTTGTCATCTTCTCGGACATGATAGAGCGCTTCACCATGTTCAAACGTCTCCAGCAGGCTCCTGTACTCCTGAGGAAAGAACACCGGAGCTTCCCGCCTTCCCAGTTCCTCAACCAGAGGAGCAGTCTTGCTCCTCCAGGTAGGAACCGATGTCGAACATGCCGCCAGGAATGCACTTACCATCAATATGCAAGCAGCCTGACGGCACAGGGATATCACGTTATGCTTGCTTTTCGGCCAGACGAATACCCAGTTCACGGAGTTGTTTCGTGTCAACCGGCGATGGGGCCTCGGACATCATGCAGGTGCCCTTCTGGGTTTTTGGGAACGCGATAACGTCACGGATCGAATCACTGCCGGTCAGCAGCATTATCAACCGGTCCATTCCGAATGCGATTCCGCCATGCGGCGGGGTGCCAAACTCGAGAGCATCCAGCAGAAAACCGAACTTGCTGCGGGCATCTTCAACAGACATTCCCAGCAGCTTGAACATCAAGGATTGAACGTGTTCCTGATGAATCCTGATGGAACCTCCGCCGATCTCGTTACCATTCAACACAAGGTCGTACGCCTTAGCGCGGCAGCGTCCCGGGTCGGACTCAATAAATTCCAGATCCTCATCCATTGGCGCGGTAAAGGGGTGGTGCACAGCACACCACCGCTTGTCTTCCTCATCCCACTCCAGCAGCGGAAACTCGGTTATCCATACAAAGCGATAATCATCCTTGCTGGTCAACTTGAGGAGGTTTGCCAGATGATTACGCAGTTTACCGAGCGAATCATTGACAACCTTGGGCTTGTCGGCCACGAAGAAAAGCAGATCCCCCTCTTCGGCTCCGAATGAGCTGTTCATTGTTGCAATCTCTTCAGCAGTGAAGAACTTGGCAATCGGAGAATGCCACTCACCATTTTCTATCTTTACGTAGGCCAGTCCCTTGGCGCCGTATATTTTGACGAACTCCGTCAAATCATCGATATCTTTGCGGGAGAACTTCGCACATCCTTTGGCGTTGATACCCTTGATGATCCCCCCTTTGGAGGCAACATCAGCAAATACTTTAAAGCCTGAGGCTTTGACAATGTCGGTCAGATCGCAGAGTTCCATACCGAAACGGAGGTCAGGATTATCAAGACCGAAACGGCGAATCGCCTCCGCATACGTAAGGCGTTCCACCGGAAGCTGAACCGTGACACCCTTTGCTTCAGTAAATACCCGGGCAATCAGACCCTCCATGACAGTTATGATGTCTTCCTGATCAATAAAGGACATTTCGCAGTCAATTTGAGTGAACTCCGGCTGGCGATCTGCACGCAGATCTTCATCACGGAAGCAGCGGACCACCTGGAAATACTTGTCAAACCCGGAAATCATCAGGATCTGCTTAAAGATCTGTGGAGACTGGGGTAGCGCATAAAACTGCCCCTGATTAATGCGTGACGGCACCAGAAAGTCACGGGCTCCTTCAGGAGTTGATTTGGTCAAAAAAGGAGTTTCAAGTTCGATAAACCCTTTATCGGTAAGATATGAACGGGTCAGTTGAGCAACCTGCGAACGCAGGATCAGGTTATATTGCAGCTGGGGGCGACGAAGATCAAGATAGCGATACTTAAGCCGGATGTTTTCATTGATGTCGCTATGCTCGTCGAGCATGAACGGCAGGGGCTTGGAGCGATTAAGCAGTTTACACTCAAGCACCTGGATTTCAACTTCACCAGTCTTCATGTTCGGGTTGACAGTGCCTTCCGGACGCGGGATAACTTTCCCTCTGACCGCCAGCACGAATTCGCTGCGAACCGATTCGGCAACTGCATGCCCGGCCGGGTTAACTTCCGGATCGAATACAATCTGGGCTATCCCCTCACGATCGCGCAAGTCGATAAAGATCAGGCCGCCATGGTCGCGGCGACGCAGCGCCCACCCCATCAATATGACTTCGCTGCCAATGTCTGCAGCCTTCAGGTCGCCGCAGTAATGTGTCCGCTTCCAGTTGCCAAGAAAATCCATAATAACCCCCAATCCTTATCTAATATATTAGTTAATCAGTCTTCCGATATTCCCGAACCGCGGTCTGAGTTTGTCACGATCCCATGACCAGTATTTGATGAACGCCAACCCCTTGATCTGATCCCGCCGGACAAACTTCCAGAACCGGCTGTCGTAGGAACGGTCACGGTTGTCGCCCATAACAAAATATGAATCCGCCGGCACGGTAATCGGGCCAAAGGTATCGCGCGGATTCATCTCTTTGGGAATGATGTCTTTTTCTTTATGAACCTCATGCGGATTATCGTACGGCTTGCCATTGACATACACCTTCTTTTCCTTCCCCTCAACCACATCGCCGGGTACACCAACCACCCGCTTGATAAAATCCTTGCTGGGATCCTCGGGATACTCGAACACGATCACATCCCCTTGACGCGGATCTCGAATCGTCAGGACCCGTTTATCGACAAAAGGAATTTTCGTACCATATATGAACTTGTTAACAAGCAGGTGGTCTCCGATCGCCAGCGTATCCTCCATCGAACCGGAGGGGATCTTGAACGCCTGAACCAGATAGGTACGGATTACCAGAGCCAGAAGGACCGCTATCGCAATAGACTCGGCATACTCACGAATGAGACTTTTCTTTTTGACCGGCTCCGGCTGTGCCGAAGTCAATTCGGTTGGTGGTGATACCTGTTGTTCTTCCATGCGAATTCCTTTTAAAGACGTAGTCTGTCAGTCAACCTTCAAAATTGCCAGAAATGCTTCCTGCGGCAACTCGACGTTACCGACATTCTTCATCCGTTTCTTACCCTCTTTCTGCTTTTCCAGCAGCTTCCGCTTACGAGTGATATCACCGCCGTAACATTTGGCCAGAACATCCTTGCGCATGGCCTTAACTGTCTCACGGGCAATAATCCGGTTACCGATTGCTGCCTGAATGGCCACCTCAAACATCTGCCGTGAAATCAGCTCTTTCATTTTGGAGACCAGGTCACGACCGCGGAAATAGGCTTTATCACGGTGCAGGATCAGTGACAGGGCGTCTACGACTTCCCCGTTGATCATGACATTCATGCGCACCAGATCACTCTGCCGGTACTCCAGATGTTCGTAATCAAGAGAAGCATACCCCTTGGTGATTGATTTGAGACGGTCATAGAAATCAAGTACGATCTCATTCAACGGCAGTTCATAAATAATCATGACGCGCGTAGGAGTAAGGTACTTGATCTCGCGCTGCACACCACGCTTGTCTTCACACAGGGACAGCACGCCCCCGACAAATTCGTTGGGAACATGAATATGGGCAAGAATGAACGGCTCTTCCAAAAATTCCGTACTTTGCAGTTCCGGCATCTGATTGGCACTCTGAATGGAGTAAACCTCTCCGTTCATTTTGTGTACCCGATAGACGACGGTCGGCGCGGTGGTAATCAGGTCAAGACTAAACTCCCGCTCCAACCGTTCCTGAATGATCTCCATATGCAGCAGGCCAAGGAATCCGCAACGGAAACCGAAACCGAGTGCCAGAGACGTTTCCGGTTCGAAGGAGAACGATGAATCGTTCAATTTCAGCTTGGCAAGTGCGTCACGTAACTGCTCGTATTGAACGGTATCAATCGGGTACAGGCCCGAAAACACCATCGGCTTGACCTCTTTAAAACCCTCCAGTGCCTTCTCGCATTGACGATGCAGCAGGGTTACCGTATCTCCGACCTTGGCATCGGCCACATCCTTGATACCGGCGATTATGAAGCCAACCTCCCCCGCCGCCAGTTCCGGCACTTCAACCATGGTCGGGGCAAAAACGCCGACCTTCAGTGCTTCGAACGTGCTGTTGGTCGCCATCAGCTGGATTTTGTCACCTTTTTTGAGCGTGCCGTCAAAGATCCGCACCAAAATGATGACCCCCTGATACTGGTCATACCAGGAGTCAAACAGCAGCGCTTTAAGAGGAGCATCCGGGTTCCCTTTTGGAGCGGGAATCTTCTTGACGATCTCCTCAAGTATCTCGTGCGTGCCGATCCCCTCTTTGGCACTGGCCAGGACGGCATCATGGGCATCAATGCCGATGATGTCCTCGATCTCCTGCTTGACCCGTTCCGGATCGGCTGCCGGAAGATCAATCTTGTTTAATACGGGAAAAACCTCCAGATTTATATCCAAAGCCAGATACACGTTAGCCAGGGTCTGGGCCTCGACCCCCTGGGAAGCATCAACAACCAGCAACCCGCCTTCGCAGGCAGCCAGCGAGCGCGACACCTCGTAGGTAAAGTCAACATGGCCGGGGGTGTCGATCAGGTTAAGGATATAGTCAATGCCATCATCGGAACGATACTTGAGCCGTACGGTCTGGGCCTTGATGGTAATGCCCCGTTCACGCTCCAGATCCATTTTATCAAGGAACTGGTTCTGCTTATCCCGGTCGGAAACCGTTCCGGTATATTCAAGCAAGCGGTCCGCCAGGGTTGATTTGCCATGGTCGATGTGGGCGATAATGGAGAAGTTGCGGATTCTGCTGATTTCCATGAATTCCTTCGGACTCTATAAAATAGGACTGTGAAGAATAAATAAAGATGGCATGAAAGTAAAGGGGAAAAGGGAATGCACACTCTCCCGCCTTCTTGACATTCACACTTGACAAGCGGATACCGAATGAGGTTATTTCAGACTATTCAAACAAATTGTACTCACGGATCACTATCCCAAACCTTCTCACGAAAGGATCGACGATCATTTTGCTCCCCGCGCCCCCTCACAACCCCGCCCCGCCGCGCAGTCACGACTACTGGATGCGGCGGGCTATTGCCGAAGCCGGCAAGGCACGGACCAAGGAAGAAGTGCCGATCGGCTGTGTCATCGTACGTGATGGCAAAATCATCGCCCGTGGCCACAACCTGCGGGAAACGTCGCAAGACCCGGCCGGACACGCCGAGTTGATTGCCATCAGAAAAGCCGCCCGGAAATTACAATCCTGGCGGCTCCTTGATACCGTACTGTATGTTACCCTTGAGCCATGCACGATGTGCATGGGCGCCATCATCCTGGCCCGCATCCCCTCTGTCGTATTCGGCTGTTATGACCCGAAGGGAGGCGCTGCCGGTTCGCTCTTCGACCTCTCCAACGATCCCCGTCTCAATCACTCGGTCGAACTGCTGCCGCGGGTTCTCGAAAAGGAATGTTCCGCCTTGTTGAGTGACTTCTTTGCCGATTTACGCAAACGCAGACGGGAAGCATGCCGCACTACCTGATCGTTCTGAGTCCCTCATACTCTTCGGGGGTATTCACGTTCAAAAATGACGTAGTCTGACCGCCAGAACTCTGTATTTCATCATGGCTTACCTGTCTGATATTCATCCTGCCCAGGATATCCAGAATCTTTCGCTCACCATTCTCTATGGCGCTTCCAAATACGTCTCTGCAGGCAGACGAATAGACCGCATGCAGAGGTTCCTGCCCCCCCTCGCTGAAAGGAATCACCGCGTCGTACCCCTCGTTTTGAATATCGCACAGATGACGGATAATAGCCGGATCTAGGAACGGCATATCGCAGGCGGTAATAAATGAATGTGGCGAACCGCTGTGAGTCAATGCCGCGTGCAGCCCGGCGATGGAACCGCAGCCGGGATAGATATCCGGCACCTTGCGGCACGGGAGGAAATCGTAGTCGTGCGGGGAATTGGTTACGACCAGCACTTCATGAAACAGAGCAGCCAGTGTCCGGTAGGTACGGGCTATAATCGGGATACCGTCAACTTCCAGAAGCGCTTTGTTCTTACCCATGCGGCTGGATGACCCGCCGGCCAGAATCACTCCGGCGACACCTTCAATTTTGGGATGCTCCGAACATTCCTCAATCGCTTCCGGATGGCTGTACACGGTAAACGCTCCTCCCCTCACGTAGCCGATCAGGCATATCCCGGCCTGTTCGCAGAGTTTGATCGCCATGTCCGTGGGGGACGTGCGCGAGGCTATGACGCTGAGCCCCATCAGTGCCGCTTTGGCAACCATCTCGGTTGAGACTCTCCCCGATGTCACCAGTTCGGCCCCGGCCATGTTAATCCCCTTGAAAAGCGCTTCTCCGGCGATCCGGTCGAACGTGTTGTGCCTGCCCAGATCCTCGGCGTACAGCATGAGCCTGCCGTTTCGCCCGATGGCCGCGGAATGAATACCGCCGTGCGACCGGTATTGGTCGGCTTTTTGCGCCAACTCATTCATCAGCGAGAATATCTGCCGTGGTGATCGCAATACCCGGCGATCTGCTGACGAGAGGGCAGCCCTTTCGACAGCGGGAAGCGTAAATGTGATGCCGGTGCCGCATCCGGAGGTGAGCACAGGTTTCAAACGCTCCGGCAGCTCCCCTTTGATCCTGACATTGGCAGTACCGAATTCTTCACACACACTGAACATCTCAAAATCGTCCAGAGACGTTACAAACCCCTGAAGACGAAGAAAGCCGGCAACCCAAAAACGAAGGTCATGGGGAGAGCCGATCAGGGTTGCGATCTCGCGACCATTGACGATCAGCTGCAAAGGATATTCATTGACGACCGGAGCCGAGGTTGGCTCAAGGAAATCGCCGCGACAGGTGAAATATGGATGTTTTTTAGTATCTGGTTTCATAGCATCCCTATAAAAAAAGGGGGAGAACAGCGATTGTTCTCCCCCGGATGGAACAGGTCATATCCCGTCAATAAGGATCAGCCTGCAAGGCCGAAGGTTTCATGCATAACGCGTACGGCCAGTTCGGTATATTTTTCGTCGATAACAACCGATATCTTGATTTCCGAGGTAGAGATCATCTGGATATTGATGCCGTTCTGGGAAAGCGCACTGAACATTTGCGTCGCTACGCCGGCATGGCTGCGCATACCGAGTCCCACGATCGAGATCTTGCTGATATTTTCATCGGAAAGCACCTCTTTGGCCTGAACCACCTTGGCGACTTCGTTGGTGATCAACAGGGCCTGTTTCAGATCAGCCTTCGTAACGGTAAAAGTGAAATCGGTCATGCCGTTGTCGCTGACATTTTGCACAATCATATCTACCGAGATAGCGGCATCGGAGAGAGGTGTAAGAATTTTTGCGGCGATGCCGGGCTTGTCAGGTACTCCCTTGACAGCAATCTTGGCCTCATTCTTGTCGTACGCAACCCCTGAAACGAGTATTCCTTCCATATCTTTATCCTCCCTGGTAACCATTGTACCGGTATTTTCATTAAGACTTGAGCGGACATGCACATCCACGTTATATTTTTTGGCAAACTCGACGGAACGAATCTGGAGCACTTTGGCACCAAGGCTGGCCAGTTCCAGC
>JBAYTT010000044.1:0-21452 GCA_041675485.1 Pelobacteraceae bacterium
ATGGCAAATCCGTTCATACATGTCGAGCTGGCAACCACCGACGTGGCCAAAGCCAAGGACTTTTATGGCACATTATTCGATTGGCAACTGGAAGATATCGAGGGAATGGATTACACCTTTATCAACGTGGGTGAAGGGACCGGCGGCGGCATGATGAAGACCGTCCAGCCCGATTCTCCCTCCTACTGGATGGCCTATGTGCTGGTGGACGACGTGGCCGTTGCCACCGAGAAAGCCCGGTCCCTCGGAGCGACTATCTGCAAGGGGGTCACCGAGGTTCCCGGTTTTGGCTGGTTCAGCGTCATCACCGACCCGACCGGAGCAACCCTGGCGTTATGGCAGGCAAACCGGACAGGAATGTCCTAGTACCTTGGAACATCATTTTGTTCGAATCTGTAGGTTGGGCAAAGGCGTTTTCATGTCGTGCCCAACATTGCCGCAGGATCTGTTGGGCACGCTCTGCTTTGCCCAACCTACGAAGTTTTGAACGTTACAAGGTACTAGGAGTCACGCTGAATTCGATATTCTCGGTTCCGGCAAATTCACGCTGTTTTTTGACGTGCATCATTATTTTGCCTCCGGATTGAGTATATGCTCCATCAGGATAATTAATACGGCGCGTAACCGTCGCCATACATGAGGGAGAGAGAACAATGGGAAATTGCGGATGCGGCCATGATGTCGGCGAAGGGCCATTTGCTGAAGGCAGGAGTCTGGTGGAGTTTGTGGCGCGTGCCCATGGAGGCGCCCTCAGGAGCAGGCCGCTCCCTGAGGGGGGATTGCCGGCAACCTGTCAGGGGTGCGGAGCACCCTTCATACTGGCCACCTTTGTGGCCAGTTGCCCGGAGTGTCACGGCGTCCATGCCGTTTCACCACCCCGTTGCGGAGATCCGGCGAATATCCAGTTTGCCGGGGTCGGCTATCAGCTGCCATAGCTGTCTGCGATGACGAACAGCCGATGCTGAAGACGGCAGCGGCCTCAGGAGGCACCAATGATCACCACCAGCGAATATGCGGTTACCATCACCATCTGGGTAATGACCCTTTCCGGGATCTTCTTCGGTGGCCGTGCCGCCTGGCGGCGCAGACGGCAGAAAAGAACAAAAGGAGAATAAATATCCAAGCCGGCACCGTGAAGAGGGAGTATAATCAGAGTGGGGGTACACAAGGTCACTTATAAACAGCTGACAGAGAAAAGGAGGTACCAACCATGAAAACCATGACAACTCGAACCATGATGCCTCGACACCAAATGAAAGTAGCCATGAAGACCTTGATGGAAAAGAAGCATCGAATGATGAAGAACCACAATGTTCACATCATCACCCATCACGGGAAAATCATGGTCGGGCGCAAGGGTCGCAAGGCCTGAACTCCTGATGTTTTCTCTGCTGAATTGTTTCCCTGCATAACGAGTCGGGGGAAAGCGGGAAGGGAGATGTTCCATGTCCATCGAATTGAGCGCAAAGGAAGCGGCAGCACTTGTTACAGCTCTTGAATCGTACCTGCCCGATCTGGCCACGGAGCGGGTCGGCACTGACAATCGGGAATGGCATGCAAAACTGAGGGATCAGGAAGCGATTCTCGGCGAAATTCTGAATCGACTCAAAGCCGTGAAGTTCTGATATTGCCATATCAAAAGCCCGCGATGATTTCGCGGGCTTTCATTTTGTGCGGAAGAACGACCATCTTTGGCACCAGTTACCCTTTCAACTCGAATGCCACCTTGATAATCACCTGATATTCCGCCACCTTGCCATCCGGGCCTATATGACCCCGGATGTCCCCCACCTCGAACCAGGACATCTTGTCCAGCGAACTCTGCGCCTTGGCCAGGGCTGTCTCGATCGCCGCTTCAATGCTCCCGGCGGCAACGCCGATTATCTCCACTTTTTTGTAGATCCTGTCCTTGCCGTACATAAAAACCTCCTTTACGCAGTTGTTGGTCTTATGTATCAAGCATAACAGAGTCTGTGTCATCTGCAACGGTCGGCATCCACCGGAACTCTCTTCAATAAGGTGAACTACGCCTCTTCTTTTTTCCTGCTGTAGAACCCGATCAGAAACTCGGCTTCAAGGGGGGACAGGTCAAACTTGAAGATCGCTTCCTGAACAAGCGGCTGGACGCGCTGGTCAGGATTTTCCAAAAGGTTGCCCGATATCCATTTGACGGCGCGTCGTATGTCTTCTCCATCCGGCAGCAATTCATGCATGGCTCTGCAGACTCCTCATATATTCCTTTTCCGTGACAAGGTCGCGTGTACTCTCAATCCGGTCGATGAACATGATCCCCTGAACATGGTCAAACTCATGTTGGATGATCCGTGCCGGAAATTCCGCGTATTCCTCTTCGCACACCGCACCATTCAGGTCCAGATAACGCACGCAGACCCGGGTATGGCGAGGAACAAGACCGCGCAAGCCGGGAATGCTGAGACACCCTTCCCACCCCTTCTCCAGATCATCCGACACCCGGAGGATCTCCGGATTGATCATCACCTGCGGAACCATCGATGGAGCATTGGGGTAGCGAGGGTTCGAACGCGACGCCACGATGATCAGGGAGAGGGATTCAAACAGCTGCGGAGCAGCGATCCCCACCCCATTGGCATCCGCCACGGTCGCCAGCATGTCGTCGATCAGCGCCTGAATCGCCGGAGCGTGGGGATCGTCGATCTTCCGCGCCACCTCCCGAAGCAGCGGATGCCCCAGTTGTGCTATTTGCCTGAGAATCGACATGTTCTCCTCCTTTGTTAATAAATTATACCCCAAACGCCAGGATTATCGCTACGCAAATAGTCCGGCACACCGTTGCGGACAGCGCCTTATCGCTGCGCTGCCGGTCGTAAACACCGGGGAATTCCGAGATGCCATACGGGCGTTTCCTCGATCCGTTGACAGGGGGGCATCGTCAGGGTAAATTTGATGGTATCTTTTGATCAAAGGCATATGATGATACTGGCAGGGTAAAAAATTGGTGAGAGGTCAATCCGGAACGCGCGGATTCCTCCCGGAGATTCGGAAATATGTCACTAAAAGGCGATCTGGAAAATTTCCCGATCATTGACATCATCCAGCTGCTGAACGGCTCCAGAAAATCCGGAGTCCTGCGGCTCTCCAGTGAAAAAGGAGAAAGCCAGCTGGTGTTCCATGAGGGAGACCTTGTCAGTGCCAACTACCTCAATAACCGGGTGCGGATCGGGCAGGTTCTGGTCAGTGCGGGCGCAATAACAGAGGAACAGCTGGCTCAGGCACTGGATATCCAGAAAAACGCCGGAGAAGATCGCAAGCCGCTTGTCATTACCCTGCTTGAACATAATATGGTTGATGAAATTGTCGCCTATAACGGCATTGAATCATTGATAGAGATGACGATTGTTGAGGTGCTGAACTGGAAAAAGGGGGAGTTCTCCCTGGAGATTGCCACGAATGACACTGCTGAGGGCTATCATTTTTCCAGGACCAAGTTCCCGCAAAGAATCCTGCTGAACGCCCAGGGAGTCCTTATGGAGTCACTGCGCATCTTTGATGAAAAGGTGCGTGACGGCACCATGGATGAGATCCTGAGCATTGCCGGCGTCTCCAACCTGGATCTGGATGCGGAAGAACCGGGAAGCAACACGCCTGCAATCACATTGACCGGGAGCGGCCAGGACGCCGCCCAGTCAGTGCTCCAGAAGCTTCTTGCAGAGCAGCGGAACATGCTTCAACGCAGCAGCGATCAAAGCTACCGTGAGGTGGATACGGTCAAGAAGCTGGTTGTTGAGGAGTTTCCGGCTGCGGCAAAAGAGCAGAAGCAGCAGCTGGTGGCGCTTCTGGCGGGTGCCGCACCCAAAGCTGCCGTATCGACTCCACCACCGGACATTGCGGTGATAGTGATTACGCAGTCGCCGATGCTGGCGACAATGGTAAAATCGATATGTTTTCAGGAAAGGATCTATTCGGTATCGTCAGATACCATAGCATCACTTGCCATCAACATCAGGCTGTTGCTCTGCCAGACACTGCATCTGGTCATTTTTCTCGATGTCCCGCATGACGATGCCATACAGGACACCATACAGATCTGCAAGGACCTGCAAAAATACCAGCAGGCCTCGGTGGTGCTGATCGCCTGCTCGCGTTTTTGGGGCACAATGGGACTGCAGGCGCTCAGCTCCGGAATACGTTCAATTATTCCACGCCCCTGCAAGGAGTGCGTGGAAGAATCGACCGCGCAACAGGCGGTTGCTTTCTTCTCGGATTTGGGAGCCTTTCTAAGAACATTGTCGATCGAATACAGCGGTAGCGATGACCAACGTTTTTTTACCTGCATATCCCGGCTGCGCAACTGCAAGACACGTACGGAGATAGCCGTCACCATTCTTGATTATCTGATCGAAGTATTCGAGCGGGCCATCGTTTTTGTGGTGACAGAGTCCGGACTGGAGGCGGAAAATTCTTTTGGGATCACGGGAGAAAAAAGTGAAGGATTGGCACTCCTTTCCAACCTGAAAATTCCGCTTGACGATCAGCAGATTTTTGAGGATGTCATTAAAACCGGCCAGATGTACTATGGGTTTCACAGCGATTCAACGTGGCCGCATGAACTTTACCGGCTGATCGGCAGGATGGAAAACCCGGAAGTACTGCTTTTCCCCCTCGTACGCGCCAATACCGTTGTAGCTTTCATCTATGCCGATTTCGGCTCAAAACCCGCTTCATCCCCGTCTCTTCGCTATCTGGATGCATTGCTGCAATACACTACCGCCCAGATCAGCGTTTCGGCGTATCGCCAGAAACTGAAAACCATGCTGGAGCAGATACGGACGCTTACAAAACCCGAAAATTAAACGGTTACGCAAGCAGCAGCGAAACAGCATGCAGCAGCAGACCGATAACACCGCCGACCAGGGTGCCGTTCATCCTGATAAACTGCAGGTCGGAACCGATGCTCAGCTCGATTTCGCTGACATAATCATCATTTTCCCACTGCTGCACCGTGCCGGCAATATGCCCGGCAATCGCAGTTCGCAACGTATCCCCATAGTGCAGCACCAGCGTTTCAAGGTGTTCATTCAAAGACTCTTTCAGCGCCCGGTTGTGCGACAGGGTAGCGCCAAGGCCTGCAACAGCCGCCGCGATTTTCTCCTGCACCTTTGACTGGGGCTGCTGCAGGTCGTTGTTCAGCCAGTTCTTGATATCCCTGCCGATGCTCCGGGCATAATCGGTGATGGCCCGGTTATGCACCACGTCGCGCTTGATCGCCTCCACCTTGTCACGCAGCAGAGGGTCGGTCTTCAGCCGTGCAATGAATCCGGTCACGGCGGTGTCGAAGCGATAGCGGACCTCATGGGCCGGATCAGCATTCACCTCCTGGATGTAGGCGTTGATCCTCTTGACGATCTTCTCCCCCGCCCCCCGGGCAAACTGGTCCTTGTTGGGCATGAAGGCCATCAGGAGCGGATATTCCTTGGCAGCCATGTCCTCGATGGCCTTGGCCAACCTGGCCTGTGCCTCCTCGCTGGCAAGCCACCCGGCACAGCGCCGCAGCAGGTCATCCAGCACAACCTGGTGGCGATCGTCTTTCCGGAGAGCATCGAGGATCTGCCCGGCGGAGGTCGAGACATCGATGCCGTCGATCCGGTTATTCAGGGCGTCCCTGAGCAACTGCTGCACGCGCTCGTCATCGATGAAATCCAGCGAGTCTGCAGAGAGACGGGTCAATCCTCTGGCAAGGCCGTCGGCATTCTCCTTCGACATCAGATAGCCGGCAAGGTGCTCGGCCGGATTGTATGCCCTCAGCTTGGCAATCAAGGTATCGCTCGCAAGAAACTTGTCACGGATAAAATCGGCAAGATTTCCGGCAATTGCGTCCTTCTTGTTTTTTATGATGGCCGTGTGCGGAATCGGCACACCCAACGGGTGCCGAAACAGCGCTACAACAGCAAACCAGTCCGCCAAGGCGCCAACCATGGCCGCCTCTGCAAAAGCGGCCACCCACCCCCAGGCTCCATACCCCTTCTGGGAGCGGGCAAGCACAAACAGTATGGCCGCGCCAATCATCATTCCCGTAGCAATTCGTTTGTTTTTGATCAGTAATCGTTTTCTGTTATCCACACACTGTCTCCAATTTTTATTGTGTTGTTCGCATCTGTAGCTTGGGCAAAGGCGTTTTCATGCCGCGCCCAACAGTTCCGCCGAATCTGTTGGGCACGCTCTGCTTTGCCCAACCTACGAAGGTTTGAACGTTACAAGGCACTACTACGTAAAAGCAAAAACCGCTTCATCAGCAGAAGCGGCTTTCCGTTACGCAGCTGTTTTATGGCATGGCTATGGTGACTTTGTCAACGCCCGAACATGATGTCGCCGGAAGCGCTGCGCTCCCCTTTTCCCACAAAAAATCCGGCTCCGTAACGAGCGCAACGATGTACAATAGAGAAGATAGAGCAGAGTCATTTTTCTGGACTTCACGCAATGAGAGGAGGCTGTCATGCGAATTATACTGATTGGTGGAAGCGGAACAATCGGCCGGGAGGTAGCCAAAACCCTGGCTGTGAATCACGAGGTGGTGACCGCCAGCCGCAACTCCGGAGAACTACGGGTGAACATGGGTGAACCGGCGAGCGTTGAAGCCATGTTTCAGGGTGCAGGGCGATTCGATGCCGTGGTCAGCGCCGCCGGGAGCGCAAAGTTTGGCCCCCTGGACGATCTGGAGTACGAGGATTTCCTGTTCAGCTTCAGAAACAAACTGATGGGTCAGATCAACCTGGTCAGGATTGGCCGCCGTTACATAAATGACAACGGCTCATTCACCCTTACCAGCGGCGTGCTGGCCAGAGACCCGATGCCGGGCAGTAGTGCGGTCAGCATGGTGAACGCCGGC
Organism: Pelobacteraceae bacterium; assembly: GCA_041675485.1. GTDB lineage: Bacteria > Desulfobacterota > Desulfuromonadia > Geobacterales > Pseudopelobacteraceae > JACRCG01. The sequence continues at coordinate 6,866 of JBAYTT010000044.1, forward strand.
CTTGAGGGATTCGTCCGCGCGGCGCAACTTGAGATGGAGCGCGGGGTGCGGGTGAACGTGGTCAGCCCGGTCTGGGTGCGGGAAACTCTGCAGGCAATGGGACACAAAATGCCAGAAGGCATGCCCGCAACGCTGGTCGCACGGGCTTATGCGGCAAGCGTCACCGGCAGCATGAGGGGGACAGTCCTGGATGTGAACGACTATGTTTGACAAACCAGTGTGTTGAACCCACTTCTCACGGGAGCAGCACGATCTTGCCGAAGGTGCTTCCCTCCAGAACCGCATGATGGGACACGGTCGCGTCGGCCAGAGGCAGTTCCCTGCTCACCACCGGTCGTAGCGTACCGTTTTCGAGCCCCGCAACAAAGGCTGCATGCATACTGGCCAACTCCTTGTCGCTGGCGTTGTAGAGAGTCATACCGAGGATGTCGGCTTCCTTGCCCATGGCTGCTCGCGGATCTATCTCGACCCGCCCGCGACTGCCGATTACCACCACCCGCCCGCCGGTCGCAAGCGCGCCCATGTCTTGATCCAGGTTCACATTGGCGAGCATCTCCAAAATCACATCCACACCCCTGCCGCATGTCAGTTCCTGCACCCTGTCCAGATAATTGGCGCCACGATGATTCAAAACATGGTGGGCACCCTGCGCCAGAACCAGCGCCCCCCCCTCATCCGAGCCTGCCGTACCGATGACACGCAACCCGGCTGCCCGGGCCAACTGCACCGCGGCAAGCCCCACCCCTCCACTGGCGCCATGGACCAGAACCGCTTCCCCGGCCGCTGCGCGAGCGCGCTGGAACAGCGCCCGAAACGCCGCTCCATAGGGGACGCCGATGGACGCACCCTGGCCGAAACTGATCCCCTCCGGGAGAGGGTGGGTCTGAAATTCCTTGCAGATGGCTTCTTCAGCATACGTGCCGCTGACCGACCAGGCAACGTAGACCCGCTGCCCCACGTGCCGGTGCTTCACGTCGGGACCGACGGCACTGATGATGCCCGCCGCATCGAGGCCGGGCGTGTACGGAAGCTTCAGGTCCGGACGATACAGCCCGGAACGTATATATGCATCAACCGGGTTCACACCGACAGCATACAGTCTGACCACAACTTCGGCCGCCCCCGGAATCAGCTCGGGAACATCTTCAAGACGCATTACTTCAGGTTCACCAAACGAATGGACACGAATCGCTTTCATAATGATCACCCCTTCTGTTGGCACATTTTCTACTCATGAACAATTATATCACTTTCTGAATAGTGCGGGGCAGACGGAAACAAAAAAGCTGGTCGGCTCGGCAAGGAGGCATATACATGAGCTTTACCGGGCAGATAAGAGACCGGCGGCTTTCAGCAAAAGCAATCGGTACCTGTTTATTGCCCCGGAACCTGTCCCTCTGTCGCAACTTATTATCACCACGCATCATTTGCTGATTGACTTCTCGCGCGTAGAAGCGCTTAGTTAAAGTACGTCTGAGTTAAATCAGACAAAATCGAACAGCAGGATTAGGAGAAAGTACACATGGTAAACGGAACAGTTAAATGGTTTAACGACAGCAAGGGTTTTGAATTTCTTGAGCAGGAAAATGGCGACGATGTATTTTGCCATTTCTCCGCTATCGCAGGCGACGGCTTCAAATCGCTTGCTGAAGGTGATAGTGTAACGTTTGAAGTAACCAAGGGTCCGAAAGGGCTTCAGGCCGCGAACGTAATGAGAGTCTAACAGCTACTCCAACTGACACCAAAAGCCCCGGGGAAACTCGGGGCTTTTTTTATGGGCACATCAGAGAAGGCAGGGAGCAGAACCATCCGTAAACAGGTTCACTCCATAGAAATGAGGACCGTATGGCAGATGTAACGCAGGGAATATCAGAGCTGAACAATATTGCAGAAAAGTTGCAGTCAGGTGCAGCCGCTTCAGACATGAACAGCCTCGGCATCGGATCGCTGCTCGGCAATATGAGTATGACCATGATCGTCGTAAACATTGTGGCCGGCCTTGTCGGATCGGCGTATTTCATGTACGGCAGGAAAAACTGCAACATCAAGATAGTATGCTGGGGAGTGGCTCTTTGTGTTGTGCCGTACTTTATCGGCAACACACTCCTGCTTATCGTTGCATGCATAGCAATGGCAGCCGCCCCGTTTGTCATCTGACTGCTTCTGATTCCCGGAACGATCGAATGGCCGTCTGTAAAGATGCTTTCCCCGGAACACTCCCGAAAAAAATCCCTTTACTTGATGGGGGTCAAGTATCTTTGATCATCCTTTGAGCTATACTTCAATCATGGAAACGGCCTCAACATGCAAAGGAGAAACGCCATGATCGAATCAACGAAAGAACAACTGAAATTCACTTCCGAAACAACAATCGGTGCGATAGTTGCCGACGACTTCCGCACCGCAGGGGTATTTGAAAAGCACGGCATCGATTTCTGCTGCGGCGGCAGGATTTCACTGGCAGTTATCTGCCAAGAAAAGGGCCTCGACCCAACCGCGCTGCTACGGGAAATTTCCGAGATAAAAAACACGCCGGTGGACCGGAGCCACAACTATTCCGCATGGGCCTTGCCATTCCTGGCCGATTACATCATCAACACCCACCATGCCTATCTCAACGAGAACACTGCGCAGATTGTGGCCTACACGAACAAGATTGCCGAGGTCCATGGCAGCCACCATCCCGAGGTGATCGAAATCGCCGCGATCTTCGCCAAGATAGCCACCGACATGGCAGCCCATCTCCGTGAAGAAGAGGAGGTGCTTTTCCCGGCCATAAAACGGATCGATGCCGCCAGGAAAGCAGGCAATACTCCGGAGGCCGCTGATGTGGAGACGATCAGGGCAACTCTGACCAGGCTCGACCGGGAACATCAGGAGATCGGCGATGCGGTCCACACCATACGCCACCTTGCCAACGGGTATGCGATACCCGCAGATGTCTGCAATACCTTCGTGGTCACATACCATAAACTTCAGGAGTTCGAGGACGATCTTCATAAGCATGTCCACCTGGAAAACAATATCCTCTTTCCAAAAGCAGCCCGGATTTAGCTGTATTCAGTATCAAAAGAATAAGGGGCAGGCTGAAATAAAAAGACAGCCTGTCCTTTTAACATGTTCAGGTCACGGAGCATTTTGGCACCATTGTTAAAGGTAATTGAGTTGACAGGGCCGTCGGTAACCTGTTAAAAAACAACCTGTTTTTATGCAATACAAAGGGGGAATACTGAAGACGGAGTATTCTGCTTGTTTACAAAAATAATCACCCGACGGACATTTCTTCACATGGCAGTGGCAGGCGCAGTAGCTTTTAGAGGTAGCAGGGCAGCTTTCGCAAAACCACTTCTTCCCGACTCCGGAGCACTTACACTTTTCAACTCCCACACAAACGATCGACTCTCCGTTAATTTCCGGAGACCGGATGGATCGTATGACCTTGATGCCCTGCAAGCCGTAAACTGGATCATGCGGTGCCACTACACCAACCAGATAACCATCATGGATATCAACGCCATTGAGTACCTCAACCTTGTTGACAAGAAGCTGGGAGGAGGGCACGAAATTCACATCATCTCCGGCTACCGTTCTCCTACCTACAACTCGCTACTGGTGCAAAACGGCCGGCATGTCGCCAGACACAGCCTTCACCGTGTCGGCCAGGCTATTGACATCGCCATACCCGGCATCCCCCTCGACAAGGTCAGGCACACGGCCGTCGCCCTGCATATGGGAGGAGTCGGTTACTATCCGGGTGCCGGCTTTGTCCACATCGACTCGGGAAAGATCAGAACCTGGTGAAAAAGCATGCTGATCTTCCGCATTGTCTCCCTGCTCCTGATCCTTACGACGGTGTCCCCGCTGACAGCCCGGGGAGCATCGCGCAAGGTCACCAATCTCTGCAGTGTCACCCATCCGGGCGATGCGGATATTGACTGGGAGTGCCGCAAGATCAAAAAGGGGGAAACGGCGGAGCAGTTCTTTGGCGACCGTTGGCTGGACGTACTCCGCTTCAACCGGATCGACCGGCGCCATCTGATCACCGGAGTATCCATCAAGGTCCCCCGTAATCTGGACAATATCGAAGGATATTCCCCGCTGCCCGACACCTACCCCAAAGCTGCCCAGGAAGATAAATTCATCCTGGTGGATCTGTTCGAACAGTTCCTCGGTGGCTACGAAAATGGCGAGCTCGTATTTTCTTTTCCCATCGCTTCCGGTAACCGGGTGCACCGGCCCCCCGCCGGCGATTTCCGGATCAACGCCTTCAGCCGCCGGCACCAATCGTCGCTCTACAAGATCGAAACGACCAATACCTTTTACCCAATGCATTATGCGTTGCGGTTTTTCACTAATAAGCAGGGCGTCGATTTCTGGCTTCATGGTCGCGACCTTCCCGGTTTCCCCGCATCGCACGGCTGCATCGGCCTCTACGATGAAGAGATGCAGCGGAAATACTACCATTTCTCCCGGCCACTTGAACTCCAGGATGCCCGCACCCTCTACGAGTGGGCTGTTGGAGAAAAAGAGGACAGCGGCACCTTCACCTGGCTGAAGAACGGCCCCCGGGTGCGGTTCATCGGCGAATCGCTCCTCTGAACGCCGCCGGGACCGCTTTCTTTGCCCTTCTCAACTCATTTCAGTTTTCCTCTTCCTCGCTGTCATTGCCCTGTAATTCAACAGAACTTCTGTTCGCGAATGGCACCATTCTCGTACGTAAAAAGGCCCTGTCGAGCATGGCGGCGGCATTGTGCCAGCGGTTTCGACCATGCAGCATTACCAGAAGTACACGCGTCCCCTCCCGCTCCGCCAGGGCAATAAGGCATTCCCCCGCATCAGGGGTGTAACCGGTTTTGACCCCGACAATTCCTGGGTAACGACCGAGCAGATGGTTTTTGTTCCGGAGACTGAAGCGCCGCTTTCCGTCCACGGACCGGACCTGCTGTTGCTGCCGGGAGACAATATCCCTGAAGGTCCGGTTGCCGAGCGCAGCCCCGGCAAGGATGGCCAGATCATGAGCAGTGGAATAGTGGCGTGGCTGGTCATGGCCGCAGGGATTACTGAAGTGGGTAGCGTTCAGGCCCAGTTTTTTAGCCCGGGTGTTCATAAGTGTAACGAAGCGCTCCCCGTTGCCTCCCGTGTGATCGGCCAGCGCACGGCAGGCATCATTGGCCGAGAAGATCAGCGTGGCGGCGAGCAGATCACCAACTGTCATTCTGTCACCCTTGCGCAGTCCGATGCGCGTACCGCTCTCACCGGCAGCGGCGCTGCTCACGGTCACCACCCTGTCCAGTTGCTCCCGTTCCAGGACCAGCAGCGCGGTCATAATCTTGGTGAGGCTTGCGGGAGCAAGCCGCCGCTCCGGGCGATGCCCCCAGATGGTTTCTCCGTTGACCGTGAGGAGGTAGGATGAAGCAGCAGAGGGGAAAGGATCATCTGGTAAGGCGCCTGACGCTGTGATCGCAGTCAGCAGGATGGATAGGATGAGTATGATGCGCCGCATGATGTCCGCTCCATAGGCCATGGAAACCGGAACCAGCGTTTACCCGGGTTGCCATGTTCTTCACAGTTGCTGTCAGTTCTATTCTGGCCTCCCGATGCCCACAATTCAACAGCTGAAATCAGCTGCTGAACCACGTCCGGCTTCTTGGAACATTATGCGTCATCCTGCTGATCAGGATTCCAGGAACTCTCGAATAATGGTATACTGATCGAACTTACGGAAAAACAGCTGTATCGATGGTGTATCCAGACTTGGTTCAATTGAGAGGAGGTGACAGTATGGCAACATGGAAATGTGAGTGCGGCTATTCCAAAGAAGGACGCTGCAAACCGCAAAAATGCGAAAAATGCGGTGAAAAAGGCAAGTTTGTCAAAGCGGAATAAACCGCTAATATGAAGCAGTTCAGGACATGAGAGAAGACCTTTCATGTCCTGATTTTTTTTGCGGCAGCCATGCCGCCCGGTATTCTCGTCGGGAGTCGCGGCAATCCCGAAACGGGAATTGACTTTTCTCAAACTTAATCACTATACGCCGGTAAAAAAAATAAAAACAGACTGTTTCTTAGGGGTTGAAACAGCTATAGTGAAGTCAAGGTAGCGCTACCTGATTCAAGAACAATGCAACAAAAGGAGTAACAGTAGAGCAGTAGTGAGTTGCAGTATATTCGAATTCTGTATCAATGGAGGATCGATGACTGAGGACACGCCGCCAGACTGTTTTAAAAAATAGGAAATTGCCTACAGGCTGGTTTGACACAGCCTGAATCCCGATAAAAAGGGAAGAATTACAAAGGCCCGCGAACATCATCGCGGGCCTTTCATTTTGTTTGCGTGGTACCAAAAGACGGCCTATTAAGTATGGCATGCAACACCGCTACCCTGAGAAAGGTGGTAAAATCAGTACAGGCAACACCAATGTGCTGCAGAGGAAGAAGGAGCAACGACATGATTACCGATAGCCCCCCTGAAAACCTCCGGCGCTCAAAGGAACTTTCCGATGGCATGCTGGAATGGTTACGTGGCAAAGGAAAGGCGCTTATCATCCTCCACGACAATCCGGACCCGGACTGCCTGGCCTCGGCCATGGCACTGCGCCATCTGCTTGCCATGAAACTGAGCAGGGACACGGTCATCGCCTTTTCCGGCATGATCGGCCGCAGTGAAAATATCGCGATGGCAATGGTGCTGGATATTACACTTATCCCTTTCGAAATGGTCGATCCGGGTGAATTCAGCGTGGTTTGCATGCTTGACACCCAGCCAGGCACGGGCAACAACTCCCTGCCGCCGGATTACCGGGTGGATATCGTCATCGACCATCACCCCCTGCGCGAGGCCACTCAAAAATGCCGTTGGGTAGACGTCCGCGATGATTACGGCGTGACCGCTACCATTCTGTACGAATACCTGGTGGCGCAACAGGTCCCTATTAGTACAAAGCTGGCAACCGCCCTGTTCTACGCGATCAAATCCGACACACAGGATCTGGGCAGGGAAGCGAATCAGCCTGACCGGGATGCGTATCTGCGCCTCTTCCCCGTGGCTAACAAGCGGCTTTTGTATGAAATCACCCATCCCAAACTGCCGATGGAACACTTCCGGACCATCCACAGGGGGGTTGAAAATGCAATTATTTACGGAAAGTTACTGGTGGTAAACCTCCAGGAGGTCTGCTTTCCAGAAGTGGTGTCGGAGATTGCCGACTTCCTGATCAGTCTGGAGGGGATTGAAACCGTGCTGAGTATGGGGCATTACAACGATGAGATGATACTCTCCATCCGCACGACAAGCTCGCTCCTCAATGCGGGAGAGATAATCAGGATGCTGGTGGCTGGCAGGGGAGTGGGCGGAGGACATGGCATGATGGCCGGCGGCATACTGAAGAATGTGCCGTTCGACGCCGCCGCACAGCAGGAAATCGAAGAGTACCTGACCAGGAGGCTACTGGACCACCTGTCCATCGGGGATGCTATTCCAGAGAGGCTGATCACGTCCTGATAGCGACCCGCTACAAGAGACAACAACGAAAACAGGCTGTTTACAACGCTGCCTGTCCCCTTTCATTTTTGGGCTACGGCAACAATTTCTGTGTCGTGGCAACTCCGCCACGCTTACCTTCAATCCTGCGGTTTCACTCGGGATTCGCTTCTGCTGAAGAGGAATGAATCGCGATATTTTTCCATGCAGTCAGGGCAGATCCCATGGCTGAACTTTACCTCCGAATTATCGGCAATGTATTTTTCGAATTGCTCCCATGCATCGCTTTTGTTGCGGACCTGCTTACAGTACATGCAGACGGTGATGATTCCTTCCAGTTTTTTCAAGCGAGTCAAGGTCATTTCAAGCTCTCTGTTCTTAAGCGACAACAGATCACGCTGCTGCTTGACCAGATCATTTTTATGTTTGAAGTCGATGTGGTTTTTCACCCGAAGCCGGATAACATGAGGGTTGAAAGGCTTCGTGAGATAGTCATGGGCACCGAGCATCAACCCCTTCATCTCACATTCCGTTTCCGTCATGCAGGTAATAAAAAGCACCGGTATGTCGCATAGCTTCGGATTCTCCGCAAGTTGGCGGATGACTTCGTACCCGTCCATTTCCGGCATGAGAATATCGAGCAGAATAACATCCGGGTCAACCGCATCAGCAAGCGCAAGTGCCGCCACCCCGTTAACTGCAACAAATGTTTCATAGTCAGAAAGGTGGAGCAGCAGAGTTTCGTAACTCAATGGATCATCATCGACTATCAGTATTTTTCCGCGCTGCTGGGACATGGTTTCTTACCTCGTAACGTTGGCACCAGCTACCTGACAATCCGCAGAAATTTATTTCCTGCGCACCTGAGTCAAGATTCTAGCACCTATTTGAACGAATGCCACACCGTACTGAATTAATTTTGCATGGTTTAGAAATTGGCGGCATGAGCCATTGCATTTCAAGGAACGCCGGTTCCCGAAGTTCGTATTAATTGACCATCGACGCATATTGAAAACAGTTTTCAATAATTTCTGATCCTGATATAATAAAGCATATAGATACCATTTCACAGGGGAAGGAGGGATGAACTATGAGAGCCAGAAACATGGGTAAACCGCTGGATACGGAGTACATCCCCGTAGAGCTTCACCGAATCACGGAAGAAGAATTCGAGATGTGGAATGACGAGCCGTGCATTGCAAGAGCTGAATAAATAAACATACAAGAAAAGACTACACTGGCCGATACCGTCAAAGATCGGCCAGTGGTGTTTGCCTCCCCAATCCCCACTTTTTGTCGATTGCCGTACCCAGCCTTTTCAGCTACTATGCCGGATATTTTTCCCATTCATTTCAAGGAGTCCCCATGCCAGCCAGCGCCCGTCACATCCTCGTGGATACAGAAGCCCAATGCCTGCAGCTCAAGACCGAAATTGAGGACGGCGCCGATTTCGCCGAAGTTGCCAAACACAAATCTTCCTGTTCTTCCCGACTGCGCGGGGGAGATCTCGGTGCGTTTCGCCCCGGGCAGATGGTACAGGAGTTCGACGACGTCGTCTTTTCCGGCGAATTAAACAAGGTACTTGGCCCGGTCAAGACCCAGTTCGGCTACCACCTGATCGAGGTGACCAGCCGATGGTAGCGACAACAGACTGCCCCCAGGAATTGACCGGACTCGATCGGGCACTGCAGACACTGCGCCTGGATATGGACGATGCCAAGCATCAGTCGAAATATTACGATATCTTTCTCAATACGACCTTTTACGTTCCTACTCTTGATCAGGGGGAGACTGGCGAAGGATCAGCAGTTGAGGAAGGACAGGTTCTCCCGCTTGTCATGGAATCGGAAGGGAACGATTACCTGATGCTTTTCGACACCGAGGAGCGCCTGAAGAGCTGGGCAGCAGACGATGTCAAGTGGGTAGAGGTTCCGGGATACATACTCGCCGCCACTACCATGCCGCCGCTCCACTGGGCGCTGAACGTCGGTACCGAGTACTCGAAACAGTTTCTTTCCGATGAAATCGCCTGGCTCCGCGAGGTTGTGGAGCGCTGCAACGAAGCGGCAGCAGCGCAGGAACAGCCGAAGCCATAGGCGTCAGAAAATAAAGGAGTGCCTGTCCCTTTTAGTGCCTCAGTATATTAAACAGTCGGCTATCCATAGCTACTGTCCCGATAGCGCCCCATCCAGTTCAGCGTATGTGAAAAAACCTTTGACATATTGGACCGACTGGTCTAAGTTATAATCATGAAACGAACACACAACAAAGACGATATCGTTCAGATTGGGCTCGACCTCGTGTTAAGCAGAGGGTTCAGCGCCACCGGTGTTGAGGCGATTCTGAAGCAGGCGAACGTGCCGAAGGGGTCGTTTTACAACTTCTTCTCCAGCAAAGAAGAATTTGCCCTTGCGATAATTGACAAATTTGTCGCAGACAGGGCTGAGGAGTTCTCCCCTATTTTCAGCGATCAATCTTTACCACCTCTGGAGCGCGTCAAAAAAAGCTTCGAAACCTTGATTGAGACATTTGAAGGTGCTGAATGCTCCAAAGGGTGCTTGCTCGGCAACCTGAGCCAGGAGATGGCTGATCAATTCGAGAACGTCCGGCAACGCCTTGAGAAATCTCTGTTGGAGTGGGCCAAGGCGGTGTCTCAGTTGCTTTCTCAAGCGCAGAAGGAACATGCAATCCCTGCAGACATGGACGTAGAAATGCTGGCGGAAAACCTGATTTCTTCATTCCAGGGAGCACTGCTTCGCTCCAAGGTGAAAAAATCTCCGGAACCATTGAATAATTTCATCCATTTGTATTTTGATGTTTTTCTTACAGAAAGAACAAAAACTTAAGGCCAAATTTTTTTTTGCAATTCATTACGTAGACCGGTCTAGGCGTTAATTGCCAATTTATCAAAAGAAAGGAACTGTCATGTCAAAACCTACCGTAGTTGTTGTTACCGGGGTGTCATCAGGCATCGGGCGTGTGACGGCGGAAAAATTCTCCGCGCAGGGGTGCCAGGTGTTCGGTACGGTGCGCAGCATCGCCAAAACCCGGCCATTATCGGGGGTGCAGCTCGTTGAGATGGATACTCGCGACGATGTATCCGTCCAGCGCGGAATTCAATCAATCATCGATCAAGCCACGCAGATAGATGTGCTCGTCAATAACGCCGGCGTGTCTTTGCTCGGCGCCGTTGAGGAAACGTCGATCAGCGAAGCTGCCTCGCTCTTCGATACCAACGTACTCGGCATCCTGCGCACAGCGAAAGCGGTGCTGCCCCACATGCGATCCCGGCGCTCCGGAAGAATCATTAACGTAAGCTCTGTACTCGGTTTTCTCCCTGCCCCATACATGGGGCTCTATGCGGCATCCAAGCACGCTGTCGAAGGGTTGTCCGAATCCCTGGATCATGAAGTGCGACAGTTCGGAATTCGCGTGGTGCTTGTCGAACCTGGCTACACCAATACAAGCCTGGATGCCAACGCGTCCCACGCAGCTTCATCCATCCCGGCCTACGATGTCGAGCGCGAGCGGGTGGCGCAGGCAATCGGAGAAAACATGAGTACCGCTCCGGAGCCGGATGGGGTTGCACAAACAATCATTGCGGCGGCTACCGGTGCTTGGAAGATGCGGCGTCCCGCAGGGGGAAAGGCGTCGTTACTGAGCACATTGCGGCGTTTTATGCCCGCAGGCGCCGTTGATTCGAGCCTGAGGAAGGACTTCGGCCTTGCCTGACAACAAAGAGGCCCGGCGAAGTATGAGCGGAACATTTACATCCAGTGAGGATTGATATGAAAACAACAGTTTTTAAGAAGATTGGCAGCTTGTCACACCGGTATCGCATAGCGCTCCTCATGGGAGCAGTTGTTGTAATTGCCTTCGGCGTTGTTTTTGGAAAAGACAAGAAGCCATTGCAGGTTGATGCGCCCCCTCCCCGCATGGTCCGTGCCTTTACGGTGGGTTCCGCCGGGAGCGACTCGATGGAATATACCGGGGTGATCCATGCTCGTACGGAGAGTGATCTCGGTTTTCGCGTGCCGGGCAAAATCATCGCTAAACTCGTCAAGGCTGGAGACCACGTCAAACGCGGACAGGCCCTGATGCGGCTTGATCCAACAGACCTGCGACTGGCCGCCAATGCGGCCCGGGATGCGGTCGAAGCGGCCCGGGCCCAGAACAAACGTGCCCTCGCCGATGAACTGCGCCAGCGTGGGCTGGTTGCCATAAAGGCCGTATCCGTACAGGAATACGAACAGGCCAAATCAGCGGCAGACGCAACAACCGCACAGCTCAATTCCGCCATTGCCTATTCCCGGCAGCTGGAAAACCAGGAGGGTTATGCCGTTCTCAGGGCTGAAGCGGACGGTGTCATCATGGATATTCCGGCGGACGTCGGCCAGGTGGTGGCTGCGGGAAGCATGGTGGTTCGTCTCGCCCATGATGGTGCCCGCGAAGCGGTCGTCAACCTTCCCGAAGGAAATACAAAATTCGCAAAAAACAAGGCCATCGCCAGCCTCTATGCCGATTCAGACCACTCTTTTCCGGCAAAACTGCGTGAATTGTCTGCAATGGCCGATCCTCTCACACGCACCTACCAGGCGCGCTTCAGTCTGGATGGAGCAGGTAAAAACGCCCCCCTTGGCGCAACGGTGACGGTCCATCTGAATGGCGAGACCCGCAGTGACGCGATGCAGCAGTACGAAATCCCCGTCGGCGCGCTGTACGACGGCGGCACCGGCACAAGCGTGTGGGTGATAAATCCCGACGCATCATCCTTATCGCGTCGTCCGGTCGAAGTTGCGAAGCTCGGCAGTGAGACCGCTCTGGTCAGCAAAGGCCTCAAGCCGGGTGAACGGATTCTCGCGCTGGGCGCTCACCTCGTCAAGGAAGGGGAAAAAGTCAAGATCCTCTCTGGCCCGGCGAAGGAGCAAAAATAATGAGCCGCTTCAATCTATCCGCTTTTGCGGTCCGCGAACGCGCCATCACCCTGTTTTTTATTATTGCGATCATAATGGCGGGGGGATTTGCCTTTCTGAAACTGGGACGGGGAGAGGACCCGAAATTTACCGTAAAAGCCTTGACCGTGACGGCAGTATGGCCGGGCGCAACCGCAAAGGAAATGCAGGATCAGGTGGGCGATCGACTGGAAAAACGCCTTCAGGAACTTGAACATTACGACCGGGTGGAAACCTCCGCATACCCGGGAATGATCCTGATGAAGCTCCAGCTGAAAGACTCCACGCCGCCCAAGGATGTCCCGGGCGAATTTTATCAGGCACGAAAAAAGCTGGGAGACGAAAAGATCAATCTGCCAAAAGGGGTGATTGGCCCGCTTCTCAATGACGAATTTTCCGATGTGTATTTCGCCATGTATGCGTTGGAAGCAAAAGGGCTTCCCCAGCGCCAGCTCGTGCTGGAAGCGGAAGCACTGCGTCAGCGCCTTTCCCGGGTAGGTGGCGTGGAGAAGGTCACCATTCTCGGGGAGCAGGACCCCAAGATCTATGTCGAGATTTCCTACAAACGTCTGGCAACTCTCGGCGTAAAAGCGACCGATCTGTTCCATGCACTGGAAACCCAGAACGATCTTACCCCTTCAGGATTTGTGGATACAGCCGGACCGCGGGTCTATCTACGGCTTGACGGAGGCATCAACGGAGTTGAAGCGGTCAAGGCGATTCCCGTGGCAAGCGGTGGGAAATTGCTGAAGATCGGCGATGTGGCCGAGGTCACCCGTGGCTACGAAGATCCGGCGACTAAACAGATACGCCATCAGGGAGAGCCATCACTCATCCTGGCCCTGGTCATGAAAAAAGGCTTCAACGGCCTGACACTGGGCACGTTGCTGAAAGCCGAAGAGGCGGCGATTCACAAAGAATTACCGGTCGGAGTTGTGCTGTCCAAGGTGTCGGATCAGTCACACGTCATTTCCGAGGCGTTTAACGAATTCATGATCAAATTCGTGGTTGCGCTGGCCGTTGTCATGGTGGTGAGTCTTGCTACGCTGGGGTTCCGTGTCGGGATCGTAGTGGCGGCTGCCGTGCCTCTGACCCTCGCTGCCGTATTCGTCATCATGCTGCTCACGGGAAGGGATTTTGACCGGGTGACATTGGGGGCGCTGATTCTTTCATTGGGACTGCTGGTGGATGATGCCATCATCGCCATCGAGATGATGGTGGTCAAGATGGAAGAGGGATTGGATCGGATCCAGGCAGCTACTTTTGCCTGGACATCCACGGCCAGCCCCATGCTTTTCGGTACGCTGGTTACCATCGCCGGTTTCCTGCCGGTTGGTTTTGCCAAGTCAACGGCTGGGGAATATGCGGGCAACATCTTCTGGGTAGTGGCATTCTCATTGATCACCTCGTGGTTTGTCGCGGTGCTCTTTACCCCCTACCTGGGCGTCAAGCTTCTGCCTGACATCAAACCGGTCTCCGGAGGGCACGATGCTATTTATGCAACCCCGAACTACCAGCGATTTCGCAGCATCGTGCGGAGAGTGGTGGATCATAAATGGCTTGCCGCCGGCGTAACGGTTGCCTTTTTCCTGTTGTCGGTGGTCGGGATGGGATTTGTGGAGAAACAGTTTTTTCCCAACTCGGACCGCCCGGAATTGACGGTCGAGGTCAACCTCCCCCCCGGCAGCGCCTTTGCGGCGACCGACAGATCGGTCAAGAGCATCGAAAAAGCGATTCTGGCCGAACCAGAGGCCAAGGTGGTGACCAGCTATATCGGCCATGGGGTGCCGCGCTTCATACTGCCGCTCAATCCCGAATTACCCAACCCGGCCTTTGCCCAAATCGTCATCCTGACCGATGGCCCGGCGGCACGCGATGCGCTCAAGATAAAACTTCGCCGTGTCATAGCACAGGGTGCCTTCCCCGAAGCACGCGTGCGAGTGAAACAGTACGTATTCGGCCCACCCGTCCCGTTTCCGGTGCTGTTCCGCGTCATGGGACCGGACGTAAGTGAACTGCGCCGGATTGCCGGTGATGTCCGAACCATCATGGCTGAAAATTCGAACCTGCGTGATGTACATCTCGATTGGGGTGAACGAACTCCCAGCCAGCGCCTGGTCCTCGATCAGGATCGCCTGCGCCTGCTCGGCCTCACC
>JBAYTT010000045.1:0-21298 GCA_041675485.1 Pelobacteraceae bacterium
CCGAGCCAGGGACTGGTTTGTAAATCTGTTCGGCCGCTGGTTGTAACAGAAGGAGTATTACGATGGAAGTGACTACAATGAGTAAAAAGTACAGAGCCGTCCTGATCATGGCCGTAACTGCGATTATTTTTTCGGCCGGTTACGTATCAGCGGCCGTAAAACCTGGCAAGGGAGAAAGCACCCTGCTCGCTACCTATCAGAGGAACATGGTGAAAATGAAGGCCAGCAGTTTCGGCATTCCTCTCTTTCTTGACTCTTTTGAGCAGAACAAGAGAGTGCATGTGGATGTCTACGGGATCTTCGATTCCCCTTTCAGCAGCGTTGTAAACGTGCTCAAGTCTCCGGCAAACTGGTGCGATATCGTATCCCTCCACCCCAATGTCAAGGCATGCACCTACAGTGAACAGCCGGGCGACGGACTGCTGACCTTTTACATCGGCAGCAAGGAATATCAATCGCCGGAGGAGACACGGCAGGTCATGTACCATTACCGGAACGTCGAACAGCAGCCGGGTTATCTTGATCTCCTGCTCAGTGCCAATGCCGGTCCTTTCGGCACGAAGGACCACAAGATGAGGTTCGAGGCGTTGCCGCTGGAAGGCGGAAAGACTTTTGTCCATGTCAGTTATGAATACAGCGACAGTGCTGCGCTCCGCTTCGCGGGAAAAGCTTATTTTGCGACACTCGGCCGTGACAAGGTAGGGTTCACGGTTACCGGGTCGGACAAAAACGGCAACCCGGTCTACATCGGCGGGCCTCGCGGCGCGATTGAGCGCAACGCTGTCCGGTACTATTTTGCGATCCAGTCCGTTATGAATACGTTGCGCGCCCCCGAAAAAAATCTTTTCAGCATGAGAATCAGCAAGTGGTACGATCTTACGACCCTTTACAGGAAACAGCTCTACGATCTGGACAAGAAGGACTACCTGGCATTCAAGACAACAGAACACCAAAACCAGGTGGCGCTCCAGCGACTGATCGGCATAAGACTTCTTCAATGAGTATCCGGGAACAGCAGGGAATCAAGAGAAGGAAACCGGATCAATCCCTCGTGCGGGTACGGGTCACTCCGGTCAGGATCGCAACGCCGATAAGTATGACGACTGCGATCATCACGTAGACGGTGCTCACTTTCGCTATAACAAGGGCCCACGCAATACCGCCAATAACAAATGCAAAACCGATGAGATAAATAATCAATGACATGGTGATTCTCCTGTCTATTGCCTGTTTTGACACCCGGTCCGGAACCTACTTAATTTTTGTGATAGCATCATTCAAGATTGTCCTGACCTCGCCCCAGACATTTTCAGCACCTGATTTGAGTTCTTCCCATTCATCATCGCCGGCGACAGATATCCCCTGCAGCTTCAGCGCAGCCTCGTCCCGCTTTATCCGCAGCGCTTCAATTGCACGCGAATAATCATGCTTAACTTCTGATGCAGCGTTGTCAGCCGTAAACATGAGCTGATCGATTTTCGCATCCCATTCGACCATCTGGGCGGAGAGTGCTTCGACGTATTCTGTTCGCTTGTCCATTGATGTAACCTCGTTGATTGTTGAATTCCACCCCCGAAATTGGATCGATTTCCGGAGGTGCTATATGAGGCATCGCAACTAATGTGCCAGAGAACGCGCGGGAGTATTTTTATGCAACAGGCTGATTATATGAATGAAAATGGAACTGACACAGCCTGAGCAAAAAAAAACCGCCAGATTCCCCGATGCATTCCGCCACATATGACAGTAACAGTTACACATGACGGTTTCCGTTACCGGGTTTCCTTCGGTTCCTCCCCTGCCATCTCAGATTCACATCGTATAATCAGCCAGTTGCACTCAATAATTATCTCTGGCACACATGTTGCCATATACCCGATTGCAGAACATGAGAACTGTCGTACCTGGCTGCTACCGGTGATTATGACCCAAGAGCCGGCATGGCAATCATAATGTGTTCGCACCGTTGAAACGGAGACTCATGATGTTTAACCAAGGATCCGCCGGATCACCCTCACCGGCAAAACGTCCACGCGTGATTCGCATCGAACCGTCTCCCGGCACCATCATCGTTCTGCTGCTTCTCATTGCCGGCCTATGGGTGCTGAACCGGCTTCTGCCGGTAGTACTGGTACTCATTGCGGCTCTCGTCATCGTGGGCTCCATAAGTCCCGCGGTCCGGTGGCTTGAAGAACGGCGCATGCGCCGCTGGCTGGGCATTGCGATAGTATTCGCCGCGCTCATGGTGGTCGCCGTTCTCATCATCACACTGACGATCCCGGCCCTCATGGAGCAGGCGACAAACCTTCTGGATCAGGAACCGGCACTGCGGGCACGCCTGGCACAATGGCTGGCCGGTTCCCACCTGACAACGCCACTGGCGGAACTGCTGCGCAACGTACACTCCGGCGATCTTGTTCGGATTGCCACATCGAATGCCCTCGAATACTCCTCCCGTGCCATTGCAGTCTGCGCGTATATTCTGAGTGCCATCTTTCTGGCACTGTACATCATGATCGACCGTGACCGGCTCCGTGGCGGCCTTTTCCTGGTGGTGCCACGGTCCCACCACATCAGGCTTTCACGGATCATGCTGAACCTGGAAACCATTGTCGGTGGTTACATCCGCGGACAGGTGATCACCTCCGCTTTCATGGCAATTTTTGTGTTCATCCTCCTGAAGGCCTGCGATGTTCCAAACGCTCTGGCTATCTCGGTGTTCGCCGGAGTTGCCGACGTCCTTCCCTACATCGGAGCCCTGCTTTCGGTCGGAGTCTCAGTTGTTGCATCGCTATCCCGCGGCCCTGATGTTATTATGGTTGTGCTCGTGCTGATGCTCGTTTACGAGACCTTCGAAAACCGCATCCTTGTCCCGAGGATCTATGGCCGCGCGTTGCGCCTCCCGTCGTCCGTAATCCTTTTTTCGCTTTTATCGGGAAGCGTTCTACTGGGTGTCGTCGGGGCGCTCCTTGCCCTTCCGGTGGCGGCAGCGGTGCTGATGTTTATCGAGGAACTACGCGTCGAACTGCCCGGTCAGCAGGAACAGGCAGAAGACGTGGAGATAAGAGAACGCGACGACCGGGGCGAGGAAGAGTATGAGCGGCGGGCCGAAGGTATGCCCGCCGGGCAGGCCGCAGCAATTGCCGTCGAAATCACCACTGATCGCCAAAAGGAAGAAAACGGTCTGCCAATAAAAACAGATGCGGTTGAAAACGAATAGCAGAGCTCAATTAAATAAAGGGGAGATTTTATCCACCATGAAGACACTTGAACAGCGTAAGCACTTCTCCATGATTCGAGAATTCCAGCTGGCCGACTGGTTCACGCTGGCAAACGCCGTCTGCGGCACAGGCGCGTTGTTTTCCATGCTGACGTACCTGCAGACAGGCGACGTCAGGCATGTCTACTTTGCGTGCGGGATGGTCCTTGCCGCGTTAATCTTCGATGTACTGGATGGACGGATTGCCCGGTGGCGGCAGAAAAATTCAGTAATGGGTCGCGAGCTCGACTCTCTGGCCGATGTAATCTCCTTCGGTGTCGCTCCGGCTGTGATAGCATACGGATGTGGCATGCAGGGCTTATATGATCGTCTTGTACTGACCTATTTTGTTGCATGCGGCGTTTCCCGCCTGGCACGCTACAAAGTTACTGCCGAGGCATTGTCAGGAGATGAAGGCAAGGTAAAATACTTCGAAGGAACACCTATTCCAACGTCGTTGCTGCTGGTATTACTGTTGTTTTGGGCAGCCAGGCAAGGCGCATTGCGCGACTCCCTCTGGTTCGGACATGTCATGTTTGCGGGCTTTACGCTTCATCCGCTTGTGTTGTTTTTCGCCGTCTCCGGTTCATTAATGATCAGTCGCATACGGTTCCCGAAAATCTGAAACATTCCCGTGCCCTGAATTATTTTCACTTGTCCCGGCTTTCATTTTCATTGCTCCTTTCGCAGTTCCTCCTTTCATGCGTTCAGCCGGATCCTGATGGTAATAAACAATTACCGCTTGTCATTTGTCATCCGTCCCTTATAGTGGGAATGCAGGATGGTACGCCGTTTGCTTCTTTCCCAAACCAGCAGCATACAGCCAGATTGTGAAGGATACTCTATTGAAGATACTGCTCCTGGCCATGCCTGATGCGGCTAACAACTTCCACAGGATAATAAAGGTGCCCAATCTGGGGCTCTGTTCGATTGCCGCTCACCTCACAAACCACGAGGTCAAAGTTGTCGATCTGGTGCTGGTCCATAAAAATATCCGCTCTTGGCTGAAGGGCTTATTGGCAGAATTTCGTCCCGAATTGATCGGCATCAGCAGCATGAGCTTCCAGTACAAGAGCGCCTTGGAAGTGATTTCTATCTGCAGAGCTTCAACTCCGGAAGCGTACATTGCCCTTGGAGGTTACCATGCGAGCCTTGCCTGGCCTGAGCTGACCGGAGGGGGAGAAGCGCCGTTTGATTATCTTATCAGGGGCGAAGGGGAACAGGCTTTACCCGCGCTGGTGGAAGTGCTGGAAGGCAAGCGTGAATGTGCCGACGTACCGGGGTTGTCATGGCGCCGGAGCAATGTCTTTATTCACAACCCGCCCGGCGAACTTCTGGATGTCCGGCTCCTGTCGTTGCCGAACAGAAACGCCCGCGTTCTGGACCATTTCACCTATTTCAACAAGAAGATGGACTGTGTCGAAACGTCGCGCGGTTGCACCATGCCCTGCACCTTTTGTTCTATTACCGGAATGTACGGTTCAAGTTTTCGCTGTTATACCATCGACCGGGTAATCGCCGACCTGAAGGAACTGCAAAAACGCGGGACAGAGACAGTGCTGCTGGTAGACGACAATATTACCCTGGACGCCACCCGCTTCAGGAAACTCGCTGAAGCCATTGTCGATAACGGCCTGAACTGCATGGAATATCTGGTCCAGGCTTCGGTTGCCGGTATTGTCAGCGACCCGGAACTGATCCCGGCGCTGGCGCGTGCCAACTTCATCATGGTTTTCCTCGGAATAGAAGCCGTGCAGACAAAAAACCTCCTGCTTTTTCAAAAAGGGGATATCCGGGAGAAAACTGACGAGGCGGTAAACAGGTTGCGCGTCCATAATATTGGCGTTATGGGGGGATTTATCATCGGCAATCCCGATGACAGCCACGATGATGTCCGGGAAGTTTTCCGTGCAGCCAGAAGGCTTCGGATCGACCTTCCCTATGTCCAATGCGTCACCCCCTATCCGGGCACCCGGATTCGCGAAGAATTGCTCGAAGCCGGCCTTGTTACCAACCCCGACGACCTGAGCAGGTATACCGGCTTTATCTGCAACGTCAGAACCCGCACCCTGACCAACCGTCAGCTCAACCGCCTCATGAACTGGGAAAACATCAAGATTTTTTTCAGTCCGGCACTGTTCAAAGGGAACTATTTTGTCAGAAAAAGAGAGAAAGGCGTTCTGAAGGTGCTGTTAAATAACTTCGATTTTTTCAGGGGATGGTTTCTCGGGGACCAGTTCCGGTCGCGGCATAGATTTTAGCGGCTTTTTCTCGAAGATGACATCACGTCTTTCTCAGCAGGCAGGCATGGGCCGAGAGCCCTGCACCATACGCGACCATGACGCACCACTCCCCCGCCTCAATGCCGTTACGCAGGATCTCCTCCAGAACAAACCAGACCGTTGGCGACGACATGTTGCCGTATTCCGACAATGTAGTGCGAGTTGCCCGGAGCTGCTCTTCGGGAACCCCGATTGCATCCCGCACTGCGTTGATGATCTTCTCGCCGCCGGTGTGGAGCGCCCAATGCCTGACATCCGCGACTTTCAACCCCTGTGATGACAGCAGGTCGGACACCACCTCTGCCGCAGCTTTTTTCACCAGGTCGGGAAGTTTCGTGGAAAGCTGATTATGGAGCTCGCCCTGCTTGTGCACGAAACGGATGGCATCGCGCTCTTCCGGTACGTAGCGACCGGCCGAGGCGACCATCGCAAAGCCCGCCGGCCGGGTCATGAGCACTGCTGCTGCCGCTCCGTCACCGAAAAGAGCATTCGAAAGGATGAGACTCAGATCATTGTCCATCTGAAACACCGAACTGCAGATTTCAACGGCAACGCTTACCACCACGCCGCCATACGTCTTGAGCATGGATTCAGCCACCTGAAGATTGGGAATTGCTCCTCCGCAACCGCTCCCCACCAGATCGTACACCCTGGTATTGCGAGGCAGGCCGAGCCGTTCTATGAGATATGTCGAAATGCCGGGACAAATGTAACCGGTACAGGTGTTCACGACGAGACACGTTACGTCCCTGACTCCCACACCCGCCTGGCCCAGTGCCTTGATAACGGCCTGGCTGGAAAGTTCGACAGATTTTTCGGTGAACCGTGCAATCTTCTGGTCGGCTGATTCGTCCATAATGCGCGCGGGGTCATCCACGGCGAAATGCCTTTTCCGGATACCGGGATGGGAAAAGGTTGCCCTGATAAGCCCCATGCTGCGGGCGTTCAGTTTCGCCGAATAATATTTCCTCACAAGCTCTGCGGAAAACATCTGATCAGCGCTGTAGGGGGGCACCACACAGGCAAAGGAAGTGATGTAAGCAGTGCCGTTTGCCCCATACTGCGATTCAAGTTCACATGTCTTATTCATATTTTTCCTTGCACTGCCGAGTGTATGTTTCCTTCAGCCTTCAGCCTTCAGCCTGATCACCTGTTTTACTTTACACATTCATTCCCGCCAGCCTGAGCACGCGCCTGATGATCCCGGTATGTCTCCAGAGCGGCGGCTTAAGGCCGAGTGTATGACTGACCCGATGAATAGTCGGCAGCAGAGAGTGCCCCATTGCAGCCATATTGATAAAGTTCATCTGACCACTCATGGCTTTTTTCAATTCCTGGTCCAGCCACTCTGCATCCACTTCAGGAGAAACATAGAACAGGGGGGCCAGCATATGTTCAGGTGACAGCACGAGCATCCCCTCTGCCCGAGCTATTGATTCCAGCTCCGTTCCAGGATAGATGCGTATTCCGGTATTAAAGAATGCCACATCCCCGGGTCGGATATGTTGTTTGGCAAATTGCAACGTTTCCCGTACCGTATCCCGTGTTTCTCCCGGCCCTCCCAGCAGGAAGATCCAGGCACAGGGAATCCGGTGCCGACGAACCACCGCAGCCGCATGATGCACATCGCGGCTCGTGAAACCTTTGCGCAGCCCCTGCAGCACAGGATCTGAGGCGCTCTCCAGGGTAATACCCATCCCCACAAAGCCAGCCTGCTCCATAGCGGTCACCAGCGCATCGTCAAAATCACGCGGATTCAGTTCCAGGCACTGGAGCCTTGCGTTATGGTTTACCCGGGACAGAGCGGCACATACCTCCAAGGCATGCTCCAACGGCGCATTAAACACGCTGTCCACAAACTCGATATCCCGCAACCCTGTTGCCGCGAGACGCATCACGGTATCGGCGATGCTACCCGGGTCCTTCAGACGGCAGTTGCTCCCCTCAATCTTCGGGTAGGTGCAGTAGACACATTGGAACCTGCAGCCAGTCTTGGTCTGGACCGGAACCGTGGCCATCTGGGAGCGATAGGCAGGGATATTCAGCCAGCGGTGATAATCAGGCGTCGGGCAGGTCGTTGAAAACTCCGCAACAGCAGAGCTGTTCCGGCGAAAAACGCCGTTTTCGATGCAGGCAACACCCGGAACATCGTTTATGCTCTTGTCACATGAGATGCGCTCAAGCAGCAGCGGAAAGACCATTTCCCCATCGCCGACAACGGCGCAGGCAACGGAAGTCAGGCGGAGTATCTGCTCGGGCATGACGCCGAGTGCCGCACCTCCCAGGATTACCGGGACGTCGGTTTTTGAGCGGATGAGATTCACGATGTCGAGCAGGTCGTTCAGAAAGAATACCGTATCCCGCATGTCGTTATTGTCAATGTTGCGCACAGAGAGACCGACCAGATCGGGCTGCAGCTCAGACAGGGCTGTTTCGATATCGGCACGAGGATCCCTGGTGAACATCAGATCCAGAAAAAAAACGGTGTGCCCGGACCGTTCGGCAGCGTGTGTAATTATACAGGCGCCAATCGGCATCACCGGCATCGGGAGGGTGTTTCGATTGGTGGAGACAAGAAGGATTTTCATTGGCTCAGGGTTTGGGTATTGCAGGCTTGTATACCAACACGACCCTGGCCGGATAGGTCTCAACAACGTCAATCGCTTTCGTCGGGTAGTAGCTTTTTATGAAATCCCGGAGCTCTTCAGGCAGAAACCCTCTTCTGATTGACAACCTGCCGTCATTATAATGAAAACTACGAGGGGTACATACTCCGCTGAAAATGGTAAAACCCAGATATGCCCAATGAGACCTTTTGAGATCATTCATCACAAAGGCGAACCGGGTCCGGGCAATGATACTCTCCAGGAATATCGCCATATCATCCCAGGACAGATGATGCAGCAAGTGGTTCGAGAACACAAAATCAAAGGTACCCAGTCCGCCTAACTCCAGGGCATTACCCTCAGCAATACAGATCTCGGGATAGTCCCGAATCGCATGATGCGCGATGGGGAGGATGCGCTTGTCATTGTCCAGCGCAGTAATGTTCAGGTGCAACCCCCGGCGCCGCGCTTCGCGGGCGGCCCAAAGTGCTATATCGCAACCGCCTGCCCCAACGTCAAGGAGGGTGTAGTTGCGATCCCGATCCTGTTCCATAACAGTAAAAAAGTGCGAGCGGAGCAACCTGCTGCTCGCGCTGAACAGCATGTTTATCAGCTTGAATTGCCGGATGGTGCGCCTCAATTGCCGCATGTCCGCATCAGGTTGTTCCAGTTTTTCATTTTCCGTTATGTTCCTCACCCGCATATCCGGAAAGAAATAGTCCAGCATCAAACAAGTTCCCTTTCATACCTTTTCCGGTAATTTTTGAGATTGCGGCAGGGGATGGATTGCATACTGAACAGCTCGATCAGATACCGCCGAAATGGCGAATGCAGAAACGACCAGGAGACCAGGTTACGAATGGCTGACCAGACCCTTCCGCCGGAGGTGCCCGCCAGCATCATCAATTGAGAACGCCGACAAGCCGCGTTGACGGCCTTCTTGCGAACTTTGTCGTAAAGCCGGCAGACACGGTAATTCGGCGCCATTTTTTCAAGCAGTACTTTTGAAAGCCATGCGGCCAGTTCAGCGTCAGCAAACCCTAAATTCATGTTCTGTCCGCCTACGGGAGACATGAGATGAGCCGCGTCTCCGCAAAGGAAAACCCGTCCTTTGCAGAAGGTACGTGCCATATAACGCTGTACGCCAAAACCGCTTTCCCAGAATTGAGCAACTGCATCTACATCAATGCCGGCACGCCATAAGATTTCTGCTTTGAGAAAACCGGTTGTGTATTCCTTGATGTAAGCGGGGGTACGCAGCACAAAGCGCCTTTTGCCGTCCGGAAGCGGAAAGGATTCGACGGAACCGTGTGCCGTTAAAAAAAACCGCGCCGTTTTTCCCCATCCGGTTGTATCCTCGTAATCACCCATCAAAAAAGTGTACCGGTCCGGCGCCCCCTCAAAAGGGATGCCCAGGCTCTCTCGAGCGGTACTTTTGCCGCCGTCGCAGGCTAACACATACTGTCCGGTGTAGTGAAACATTCCGGCAGCGGTGCAATTTCCACTCACAATGACATGGTTTTTATCTTCAGAGCAATTCAATACCTGGTGGCCACGCAGAAAATTAACAGCCGTATGGGCACGAACAGCCTCTTCCAGAAGCGCTTCGGTCCTATCCTGCGGAATCGACAGCACAAACGGAAAATCACTCTGCAACCTGGAAAATTTGAGCCCGCCCAACCGTATGCTCCGGCTGTAAACCTCTGATTCCCGGACAGCTACGCCTTGTTCTATAAATGTACCGGCTAGGCCTAAACTGCTCAGTATTTCGAGTGATGGCGGCGTTATCCCGATAGCGCGTGATTGGACCGGCCGCTCTGCTGATTGTTCGAACAGCAGGACACTTAATCCCTGCTGTGCCGACAAAAGTGCAGCGAGCATCCCCACAGGCCCCGCACCAATCACTATGATATCCGCATCAGCCACAGGACGGATCACACAACCAGGCAGAGCGCCGCATAGATACGGGCAGCATTTGATACTTCTTCAAAAACCACCCGCTCATCAGGAGTGTGGGCGGTTTCCAGAGAGCCGGGGCCGAGAATAAGCGGTTTTACTCCGGCTGCAAAAAAAAGGTTGCCGTCGGAATGAGAGCGGAAGGGCTCCACCTGCAGCGACAGGCCCAGCGTTGGATAGACCTCCCGCAACATCTGCGCCGGATCGTTGTCGGTACCAAGGTTGTAGCCTGCAGAGGCAAAATCAAAGGAGACATCCAGGTCAAGTCCGGGAATGACCAGGTCGGCAGCGGCAACGATCCGGCGAATCTCATCCTGAAGGGCCGCAGGATTATGGCTTGGCGGCAGATGCAGATCTATCCAGGCGTCACAACGATCGGGAACAACAAACCCGGCCCTCGCCGATCTCATTTCCCTGATTGAATAGACTATCTCCGTTTTTGCCCGGTCGAATAGCGGGTCGTCCCCCAGCATCAACAATACTCGCAACATTGATTCAACCGCATTATGTCCCAGCTCCGGGAGCGAGGAATGGCTGCGAAGGCCGCGCGTGACAAAGCCGGCCTCCAGATAGCCATAGTGGGCGAATCCGGCCGCAAGGCAGGTCGGTTCACCGATGATCACCCATGGAGGACGGCAGGATTCGAGGAAGACCGCACTGCCATCGCCGTTTTCTTCCTCGCCGACAACCAGCAAAAGCCCGACCGAAGGCCTGTCCGCAGGCTCCAAAGCCTCGGCCAGCGCCAGCCAGGCCTCAACCATGGCCGCACACCCCCCTTTCATGTCGGCACTTCCCAGACCGAGGATGATGTCACCTTCCTCCTGCGGCCCGAACGTATCCAGATCCCAGGCCGGGACAGTATCCACATGCCCCACCATGTAGAGCTGCGGCTCCCCCGGTCCCATGGTAACGCAGAGGTTATAACGATCCTCTTCCACTTCCTGCCGCTCTACCCTGAAGCCTGCCCGGCTGAGAAGGTCTTCCAGATATAACTGGATGTCCTCTTCCTTACCGGATGGCGAATAGATATCGAGGAGATCGAGGAAGGTTTTGCGCAACCGGCCAGGGTTGATGGCTTGCCATACTTTCTCCAGGCGGTCATTCATGTTTTTTTACCGTCTTTTTTCTGCTCTTGCGCGACAGGTTGAGCGACATGTAGACATGCTCCTGGATATCGTCGAATCCCTGCTTTTGAAAAAAACGAATCGCCGGATCGTTATCGGCGGATGTGTCGATGATCATCATCCGCACCCCCTGTTCCTTCATGCGGTGCTTGATCTCCTTGAACAACCCGCTCCCCACGCCACCCTGCTGAATATCCTTGCGGACCCCCACCCAGACGAGATAACCGTATTTCCAGGGAGAATTATGCTTCGTAACCGTTGTCCCCAGGGCGAAGCCGAGAATCCTGTCACCCGCCTCCGCTACCACACAGAGTTCAGTATCCGAATTGTAGAGCGTGGTAATCTCGTATTCGTCCCAGGTTCGGTAAAGGCTTTGAAAGGACTCCGCGGTAAACACCTCCTCACCGATATGAAATACTTCGGGAAAATCGTCGATGATCATCTCTCGGATGCGAAGAGTTTCCTTGCCTGCAGACGATGTTTCTGACATGGGTTCACCTCGTTGAACTTACGGATAATAAAGCATTTTCGGACAACACAATCATACCCCTGAACATGCGGCTGTCAATTCCATTATGACACCATCGATCGTAAAAAAAGGGCATACCCTGACGTGCATGGATATGCCCTGACTTCTCAAACGACTGCGACAAAAAAATTACTTGGCAGGAACAGCAGCAGCTTTTGCAGCATCGGCATCGGAATTAGCTTTTGCTTTAGCAGCTTTTGCATCTGACTCTGCTTTTGCTTTGGCGGCTTTTGCATCAGCTTTTGCCTTTGCTTTAGCTTCCTTGGCTGCTTCTTTTACCTTTGCTTTTTCTGCTTTAACGTGGTCTGCAGTTTTTGCTTTTTCTGTTTTGACTTCTGCCGCGGTTTTTTCTTTTTCTGTATTGACTTCGGCCTTAACTTTTGCTTTTTCAGTTTTAACTTTAGCTTTTGCAGCCTTCGCATCTTTTGCAGCGTCTCCGGAAGAGACCGCAGCAGAATCGGCGGATGCAGCAGGCTTGGTACCGTCTGCTGCGAATACTATTGCGGTGAAGGACATTGCTGCGAGAGTTGCGACCATTGCGGATAAAATCTTTTTCATTTGGAACTACCTCCATGGGATTTGTTTCGATCGCTTTCTTTCAGCATAAAAGGTGCCAAGACGGTCACAACCTATAACATATCGATCTTATGCGTATTTTAGTCTATCGCATATACAATATCTTCAAAAACGTCATGATCCCAGCGCCCGGCAACCATCACATGTGGCAGAAATGTTATAAATGACGGATTCCTCCGAGGAGGTACCCTGTTTCATGAGAACAGGGGAGAACGAGTTTTTCGGACCGGCAGCGAGACAACCAGTGGTATACTGTTTTTGTCCGGCACTTGATTCCGAATGCTGAGACGGGGAGCATCTCATGAGCACTACAAAAGAAAGCAACGGTATGGGAAAAGCAGGCGCCCCGCATTCGGAACTGCACAAGGGGAACACCTCCCCGCTCGGTGCCACCATCTGCAACGGCGGGGTGAATTTCAGCGTTTTTGCGAGGGACTGCAGCGGCATCGAACTGCTCCTCTTCGACCGGGCAGACGACGCGACCGCTTCCCGGGTCATCCCGTTAGATCCCCGGCACAACCGCACCTACCACTATTGGCATACCTTCGTTCCGGACATCGGAGCTGGCCAGTTGTACGGTTACCGGGTATCCGGTCCCTTTGAGCCGCAGCGGGGGTTGCGTTTCGACCCGGACAAACTCCTGATCGATCCCTATGGCCGTGCGATTGCGGTACCAGCCGGATATGACCGCAGTGCCGCATGCATTCCGGGCGACAACGTGGCGCGCGCCATGAAGAGCGTGGTGGCCGATCCCCGCGGTTACGACTGGGAGGGTGATATGCCACTCAAGCGTTCGTACTCCCGAACCATTATCTACGAGATGCATGTGGCCGGGTTTACCATGCACCCTTCCTCCGGGGTTCCGGCAGGAAAGCGCGGCACCTATGCCGGTCTGATCGAAAAAATCCCCTATCTTCAGGATCTGGGTATTACAGCCGTCGAGCTTTTACCGGTCTTCCAGTTCGACCCGCATGACGCCCCTTCCGGACTTTGCAACTATTGGGGCTACAGCCCGATCTCGTTTTTCGCTCCACACGCGGCATACAGCTCAAGTAAAGATCCTCTCGGCCCCCTGAACGAATTCCGCGACATGGTCAAGGCGCTGCACCGTGCCGGCATCGAGGTGATTCTCGACGTAGTCTACAACCACACTTCCGAAGGTGACCAGAAGGGACCGACGTTCTGCTACCGCGGTTTTGCCAATAACGTGTACTACAGCATGGATGCGCTCGGCACCCATATCGACCACTCCGGCTGCGGCAACACGTTCAACGCCAATCATCACGTAGTCCGAAGGCTCATCATCGACAGTCTCAACTACTGGGTCAAGGAGATGCATGTTGATGGCTTCCGCTTCGACCTGGCATCCATACTGTCACGGGATGGCCAGGGGCAGCCGCTCAAAAATCCGCCGATCATCTGGGACATTGAATCGGACCCGGCACTGGCGGGAATAAAGCTCATCGCCGAAGCATGGGACGTCGGGGGACTGTACCAGGTCGGCAGCTTCATAGGCGACAGTTGGAAAGAATGGAATGGAGAGTTCCGCGACGACGTGCGCAGCTTCCTGAAAAGTGACAATGGCGTTATTTACCGATTTATCGCGCGCCTTCTGGCCAGTCCCGACATCTACGGCCACCAGGAGCGCGAGGCGGAGCAGAGCATAAACTTCATCACCTGCCATGACGGTTTCACCCTGAACGACCTGGTCTCATATAATACAAAACACAACAAGGCAAACCGCGAGAATAACCGGGATGGGGCCGAGGCCAACATCAGCTGGAACTGCGGCTTCGAGGGGCCAACCGGGGACCCGGCCATTGAGGAATTGCGCAACCGTCAGGTAAAAAACTTTCTGGCAGTAACCCTTCTCGCCCTCGGCACTCCGATGATCCTGATGGGGGACGAGGCACGGAGGAGCCAGGGCGGGAACAACAATGCGTATTGCCAGGACAACGAGATCAGTTGGTTTGACTGGAGTTTGCTGGAGCGTCACCAGGATATCCACCGTTTCACCAGGCTTTTGATTGCCGCTCGAATCAAGCACGGCGAAAAGGCCGTGGAAGAACTGACATTGAACCAGCTTTTGGGCCGGGCGCAGCTGGAGTGGCATGGCGTGAGGCTGCATACGCCGGACCTGAGCCATACATCTCACAGCATCGCCCTTACGGCAAGGAGTGTTACCAGGCGGGTCGTCTTCCATTATATGATCAATGCCTACTGGAAACCGCTCACCTTCCGCCTCCCTTCCCCGAAAAAGCTGCCGGGCGGCGCCTGGCAACGCTGGATCGACACCTCGCGAGACTCGCCCGAAGACATCGTACCCTGGGATACCATGCAAGCCATCACCGACCGCAACTATCGACTTCCCGCACGCTCGATTGCTGTCCTGATTGCCATGGACACGGGCGATCAAGTATCCCATCAATTTGACAGAGCACGCTGAGCCTGAGCGACCTCAAGACGCCCCGCTATATATGACGGTATTGTTAAAAGTGGCGGATTCCCCTGACGGTTTTTCCTGTACCCAGCGCACGTTCCATCAACTATCCCTGATCTTTCATGCAGTTGCGCTCCGGCAATTCGAAACATTCTCTGGCATGTTTGTTGCGCTTCAGATCGGTTCACAAACAAACTGCACACCACAGCAAAAGGAGATACACCATGACGAGAATCAGCAGGACGGTTATTGCAACAATAGTGATGGGCATCATGATCGCGGGAGTATCAGGCTGTAAAAAAGCGGGGCCGATGGAGCGGACCGGCAGGGAGATAGACAAGGCAGCAGAAAAAACCGGGGAAAAAATTGATAACGCGGTGGAGAAAGCCGGGGAAAAAGTCGAAAAAGCCGGAGAAAAAATCAAAAATTCGGTAAAATGATGTAAGCAGGAAGATTCAGACCTGCTTTACGCCGAAATCTAGCTTTAAGGGGGTTGACATGTCACTGGGAAAAACTTGGTATACCGTAGAAGAGGCGTCCGAGAAGTTCGGGATTACAAAAGGGAAAATTTCCCTGTGGATTACTGAAGGGGCAATTCGTACTGAGGACGAAGGTGGCAAGGTAGTGCGAATCAACGGTGATGATCTGGATCTCAAGGTGCAGGAGTTGACCGGAATTTGAACAAATCCTCTCCACACATCGGCAGCCGTGAGGTCAGTGCGGAAGCCCGCTTTAAAACATTCTGCATCGCCCTTGCAGGCCTGATACTATGGTTCTCGATTGCAGCACCTCTGCATGCCGCCGAACCGGTCGAAATCATTGTTTCCGGCATTGAAGGAGATGCATTGAAGAATGTGCAGGAGGCGCTCGTGCTCCCCCCCGGTCTGGTACGCGACGGAAAACTGGACAAACTCTGGCTCGAACGGTACTCCAAGCAGGCAGATGCCGCCACCAGGAACGCACTGGAGCCGTTCGGCTATTATAATGCTCTGGTCACGGTCACCACGGAAGCGGCAGGAGAGCGTTATCGCCTGATGGTCAACGTGGTGCCGGGAGAGCAGGCACGTCTGACCGAAGTCACGGTATCTCTGGCCGGTCCCGGCAGCGGGGAAAAACGCCTGCACAGACTGGTTGCTGCGTTTCCCCTGAACAAGGGAGACGTGCTGCTTCATCAAAAGTATGAAGTCGCCAAGGGCACATTCATTACCAGAGCCAGGGATCTCGGCTACCTCGATGCACAATTTTCACGGCACGAAATCCGCGTTTCACGGACCGGCACTACCGCCGCCATTGAACTGACGCTGGATACCGGACCGCGGTATTATTTCGGAGCTACGAACATCCAGGGGGTATCCGACTATCCTGACAGTTTCCTGCGGCGCCATCTGACATACAAATCAGGCAACATTTTTTCCTATCCCGCCCTCGGCGAAACGCAACGCAACTTTTCCAACTCCGAACGTTTCAAGGAAGTGATCATTACTCCGGAAAAAGAGGCAGCCGAAGCATTTAACGTACCGGTAACCGTACAGCTGCTAGCCGCCCCGCGCATAAGCGTGCGACCGGGCATAGGCTATGGCACGGATACAGGGGCACGGTTCACCGTCCGTTACCGGGATTTGAACATGTTTCACCTGGGGCATGAATTGTTCTCGAATCTGTATGTTGCCGAGAGACTTCAGGGTCTGGTAACCGGCTATATCATCCCCAGCCCGAGTGATGTCAGAAGCTCCACGACACTGCAGCTTAACCTTCAACAGGAGGAAACCACCATCTATAACAGCAGTATTGTGGCCCTGGAGCTGGATCGTAACCGGAGTCTCGGCAAAGGCAAGCTGGTCACCGCCTATGTAAAGGCCCAATATGAAGACTATACCGTGGGCACCGTAACATCCACCTCGCGACTCCTGCTGCCGGGAGTTCGTTATTCAGATGATCATTACGACAACCCGGTCCGTCCCCGCAGGGGATTTCGCTACGGCGTTGATCTTCACGGCACCCATCAGCTGCTCGGCTCGGACACGGCACTGGTCCAGATCGTGGCCGAGGGGAGTCACCTGCTGCCTCTTCCCTGGCGCCTTTCCCTGCACACCCGCGCAAAGGCCGGGGCAACCATGCTGAACGATCCGTTACGCGACATCCCCCCTTCACTGCGCTTCTTTACCGGCGGAGACCAGAGCGTGCGCGGCTATTCCTACAAATCCCTCGGCCCACGAGATGCCTCAGGCAAAGTCGTGGGCGGCAAACAACTCCTTGTCGGCAGTATCGAACTGGAGCGGGCTCTCTTCAAGGACTGGGGTGTTTCACTCTTTTACGATACCGGCAATACGTTTGATTCATTTTCCGACATCAGCATGTTTCAGGGAGCAGGCGCAGGCCTGCACTACTATACCTCGGTAGGGGCCCTGAACCTGTCCGTGGCACGGCCGCTCGGGGTGGAGAGGCCAACAATTCATTTCCACTTCACCGTGGGGTTTGAACTATGAAACCGTTGGCCAAACGGATCCTCGGCGCAACGGTGGCCATTATCCTGGCTGGAGCAGGAGTGGTTATCGCAGCCATACTCTGGGCCTCCTCGACACCGCAGGGCAGCCGCTGGCTGCTGGAATCGGCGATACCTCTGAGCGGAGTCAGCTTTTCCGCCAAAAAGATAGAAGGGACGGTTATCGACCACCTGCTCCTCACCGGGGTGCGAATAGGCCTGGCACAGCAAAAAGTGGAGCTTGATACCCTTGAGCTACGCTGGAAACCGCTCCTTCTGCTGTCGGGTACAGTCGGCATACAGGAACTGATCGCGGACGGGGTGCGGATACAGGACAATGCCCCACCCGACAAAAAACCGCCGAATCTCTCCTGGCCGAGGGCATCCTCAAACGCACAACTGCTTGACGGCAGGATCGCACGCGTGCAGGTGACAAACCTCAGCTATCGAAGCCTGCAGGAGCAACCGGTTCCGGTTACGCGCATCGGCGGTTCCGTCACCTGGAAAGACGGCGTCCTCTCCATCACCGATCTCAAGGGAGAATCCGCTTCCGGCCAGATAAACGGCAGCATCTCGGCGGGCTTCAACCACCCGTCACTCACCGCGGACCTGGCAGTTGCCCTGGCGCGGCCCATAGCGGATATGAACCGGTTTTCCCTGAAGGCAGGTCAAAGTCGCGGCAAAGACCCTGAGCCGTTTGTCGCGACAATCACGATTGCCGGGTCAGCAGACACGCGAAAGCTGCTGGAGCTGAGCGGTGATTTGGGAATGGCGCAACAGGCCATTAATCTGCGTCGGCTTCGCCTGATCAGGCCGGGTCAAAAAGGAGTGATAACTGCCGATGGATCGCTTTCATTCACCACTGTGGAATCGGTTTTAGCGTTGCAACTCACTGTGGCCGGACTCGATCTTTCCCCTGAACTGAACGTGCCGACCGATCTTTCCGGTACGGTACGGTTCGCGGGAACCCTGAACAGTTACCGGGGCGACCTCACCCTTGCCAACAAGGCAAAAGGGTGGCAGGCGGCGGATGTTTCCGCTTCCTATACCGGAACCCCGGAAGGAATGAAACTGGCCCCGTTAAACGGCAAACTTCTTGATGGATCCCTGGCGGGAAACCTGGATATTGACTGGCGCAACGGCTTTGCCGTGCGGGGGACGCTTGGCGGCAGGAATCTCAACCCGGCGAGGCTTGACCCCGAATGGAAAGGGGTGGCGAATTTCAATGTCACCGGAACTATGGCCTCCTCCGGGAATGCCCCCCTCAGCGGGAGCGTCAGCGGAATCCTCCTGGAAAGCCACCTGCACGGGCAGGCTCTGACCGGCGAACTCCAGGCCAGCTTTGCCGACAACAATCTTTCCCTTGCCCGGTTGGCAGTCCAGGGAAAAGGCTTTGACATACAAGCATCGGGAGAGCTGAACCAGCGGCTGGTCATAGCCGCGCGGATCAGCGATTTTTCCCGGCTGGTTCCGGGATCGGTCGGGACTCTCAAGGCCGATGGGTGGATGCGCCGCCACGACGGACTTCTCAGCGGAGCGGTCGTCGGAGCGGGAAACGGGCTTGCCTATGCAGGGACGACGATATCCGCAGCAACCCTGAATGCGCGGCTTGACGAAGGAACAGGCTACCCCGTGCACGTCGCCGCATCTCTGCGGGATGTAGTCTATGACGGCTACACGGTGGATACCATGACGGTTGCCGCCGACGGAACGCTGCAGCGCCACACCCTGAATGCAACACTCCGCTCAGGCGGCAGTGAAGCGCAGCTGGCCCTTTGGCAGGGTACAACACCGGCATCTGGAAGGGAGCGATCAATAATCTTGCGGGAAGTGACCGCAACGGACCGTGGCACATGACCGCCCCGACTCCCTTTTCCGTCAGTGCCGAGAGGATTTCGCTCTCTCCTCTGGTCATCACGGCGGGGTTATCTGAGCATCTCAAAGTTGCCGCCGACGTTACCCTTAATCCGTTGATCGGCACTATCCGGGCGCAATGGGCAGGGTTGAACCTTGCCAGAGCCAATCAATATTTGCAGGATGCGCAGCTATCGGGAAGCAGCCACGGTTCGGCTACAATAGGCTTTCTGCCGGACAAGAGGCTTACGATATCGGGAAACGCCGCAGCCAGTGGGACATTCACCGGACAGGGGCACAGCATGACTGTCAAGCGGAGCGAGGTAGCCTTTGACGGCAGCGAGCAGGGGCTGAAAATTGGTGTAGAGCTCGGCACGGCAGACGGCGGCAGGTTAAAAGGAACATTTTCATCACCCGAGCCGTTCCGCCTGGTCGTACCTGAAAAAGGGAAGCTGACTGCGGAATTGAGCGGTATTGACCTGGCGCTGTTCAAACCCTGGCTCCCTCTCGTCACCGTGCTTGAAGGTCGCATAAGCGGACGGGCACACGGGACCATGCTCCCCGGGCAGCACTTTGAACTGGACGGCACGGCCTCACTTTCCGAGGGGGCATTACACCAGTCACTGACTGACGGCGAGCTGAACCTCACCTTCACATCGGCAACGGCCTCATGGGGGTGGCGCGGAGAAGCGCTTTCCGGCGCACTATCGCTGACCATGGCTGATCACGGCCAGGTCCGGGCGAACTTCCAGCTGCCGGTGCCGGCACGTTTGCCGGTTGCCGTCGATCCGAAAGGACCTCTCAAGGCATCACTTATCGGGAAGCTCCAGGAGAAAGGCATCATTTCCTCCCTGTTCCCCGGTCTGGTCCAGGAAAGCTTCGGCAATCTTGACGCCGAGCTCGCCGTCACCGGAAGTTGGGAATTGCCACAGGTCGGAGGAACTCTGCGCCTGGGCAAAGCGGGCGCGTATCTACCCTCCGCCGGGATTCGCCTTACGGACGTCCAGCTTGCCGCCCACCTGGAAAAGAATCTTATCTTCATAGACTCTTATAAAGCACTCTCCGGCCCCGGACATATCGAAGGGACGGCACAGGTCACCCTGGCCGGATGGAAGGTGCTGAGCTACCGTGGCACGGTACTCGGAGACAATTTTCAAACTGTCCATTTACCCGAGCTCCAGATTTTCAGTACACCGAAGCTCAGCTTTGAAGGGACTCCTCAAAAAGTTACCGTGCGCGGTGAGCTGCATCTTCCCGAACTGCGGATAGCCGGATCGCCTTCCCGTACAGCTGTCGCGCCAAGCAGCGATGTTATCCGTGAAGGACGAGTCATACCGCTTGCAGCGAGTTCACCGCTGGTTTTGGACGTACAGGTCCAGGTTATCCTCGGCGAGCAGGTCTTCGTCAAGGTTGCAGGAATCGACGCCCAGCTGGGAGGAGCAGTGAACCTGTCATGCACCAGCCTCGACAGGATTACCAGCAAAGGCGAGATCAAAGTGATCAAAGGGCGTTACCGGACCTATGGGGTGAACCTTGATATAGCCCGCGGACGTTTGTTTTTTGCCGGCGGCCCCATTGATCAACCGAGCCTTGATGTCCTGGCTCTGCGCACCATCGGCAACGTTCGTGCGGGCGTCACGGTAGCGGGTACGCTTCAGAGGCCGGTTACCAAACTCTACTCCGAACCTGCCATGCCTGACGTCGACATCCTGGCATATATCGTCCTCGGCCATCCGCTCGGCAGCAGCGGCGAACAGGCAAGTCTCGTGAACCAGGCTGCCGGCGCATTGCTCACTTCCGGACAGGCGGAGGTTCTGCAGAATCAGATAAAAAGTCATCTCGGCCTGAGTACCCTGGAAATTCAGGGCGATGTCGGGAAAACCAACGGCTCCATGGGGTACAAGCCACTCCAGGTAACCGCACCCGGCTCCATACCGACGATGCAGCAGCCCGGCATCACCGAGACAATGCTCACCGTGGGCAAGTACCTTACCCCGAAGCTCTATATCAGTTACGGCAGGTCTCTCTTCACCGGAAGCAACCTGTTCCTGTTGCGGTACGACATTTTCAGGCAGTGGCAGATTGAAACCCAGACAAGCGCGCCGCGATAAGCCTCAGCGCAAAAACGCGATAAACAGCCGCCGAAAGTTTCTTGATAATCTCAAAATACTTTTGACGGCTGCTCTTGTC
>JBAYTT010000046.1:0-20916 GCA_041675485.1 Pelobacteraceae bacterium
CACGCAGGTTGCGCAACCTGCCCATCCCCGCAATGGTGGGCAGATCGGCCAGATCGGCGGGGATTTCGATAGTATCGGTGTATTGACTATAGAACGTGTCCTGGGTGAGGTTCAGGTCCGCCATGACGGCGGTCGTGCCGTCGGCATTGGTGTAACTGCCGGTGAGGATCTGGCTTCCGCCGGGGACGGGGACGGAAACCCTGGCGCCGGTGGTGTCAAGGCTTTGGATGCCGAGATCGGCCAACGTGGAAAGTTCATTTGTTTGGCTGACGCCATCCTGATTCAGGTCGCGCCAGATTTTCAGTTCGGTGAAAGCGGCGTCACCGACGTCGATCTTTCCGTCTGTGTTCGAATCCAGGTCGGCCAGGGCGGCAAAGCCGTTGGCGGCGTTGTTGCCACTCGAAAGTTTTGTATTGTCCCCGAACAGCTCCCTGCCGGTATCGATAGTGCCATTGCCGTTGATGTCCCGCACCAGCAGGCCGTCGTCGGCCTTGATCCAGCCGGTGTTAGTGGCGATTCCATCCGCGTTATGGTCGAATGCAACCCCGGCGCTGGTGGCAACGGTCTCGACGCCGTCGCCGTCCAGATCAAGGGCAAGAGGATCGCGTATGTAGACGATGCGGTAGGTATCATCCGTGGGGGGACGAGGGTTATCGTTGGGCTTCCAGTTATCTTCGCGCCATTTGTTGATGGGGTCGGTTTTGGGATAGTGGTGAAGACGGGTGTCTGTATTGCTTGGGGGTACGTCCGGGAAGTATCTAATATCATCCAAGGTTTTTTTCAAGTCATCAAGTATGGAAGGATCTCGATTGGGATTAAAAATTTCTTCTGTAAATCGATCTAACAGATGAGAACGTAAAGATGCTGCCGTAACCCCTGGCAACCCACAGTATAAACCCATCAACATCGCCGCATATTCAGATGCCGCTGTCAAGGTAGTCATATCGCCTATTTGTTCACTGCCGGGGAGCCGAGATACAGGATCGAATAGTGTTTGATTGTTATGAATATTCGGGAATTCTCCATTGGGATCAATGCCCAGTTGTTCAAGTAGATCTTTGGCGCCATAGGGGTTGAAAGTCTCTGTTTTTAGCCCTGTTTCTGCTCCCAGAAGCTGCGACAATGCCCCACCCAGTGAATGACCGGTGATGGAAATGTCTGCCCCATTATTTGCATCAACTACTTGCTGTAAATATTTTTGCGCATCATTATACTGGTCAGGTAGTTTATTGGCCCCCATTTGCAAGTCAGCATATAAATCCGTCAGTTTGGTAGGTTCAGTGCCTCTATTCGCGACAACAATTTCATTAGTTCCGTTTTTTTGAAATGCCGCACCCTGATACCCTGAATTATTTGGGTCAGAATTTCCAATTCTGGTCCAACCATCAGGTGCTCCCGCATCATTGTAGGCTGCCTGCGACAATTTTGCATATTCTGCTGTAGTTGCCATGTCATCCTCCGTTGGTTTGAGTTATCGATTGATGTTAATATCTGTAATAGGTTCACATGTATTCCCGAAACGTTTTTTGTCTTCCATCCGAAGAACGTTTGATTTTCCACCAACCCTGCGAGAAAGACACTGCCTCCACGCAACTGCCTCATCTGTATACGGATAAATACGTTTCATCAGGTCATCCGGAATACTAAATGTTAGCGGATAGGACACGGTTGTTGGAGAATTAGGCTTAACAATTTTCTCTTGTTCATGAAATCGGATTTCGTTGCGGAACTGCACAGGGTTTTCGAAATACGCACAGCCTCCTTCCAATTCAAAAAAAGCCAGATCCGGCAAAAAGTAACGATGATACAAATTATAGTGAATACTTACATTGGATTTCGGCCTGGTCGGTTCGGGCTTCTTTATTCCCGGTTTCCACCACGCGGCCTGTAAAGGAGTGTAGGCTTGCATCCCCCGATCTTTGTTGGCAAATGCAGAATCCGCCCCTAAAATTTGCCCTGGAAACCCGCCAATCCATTGGTCCGACGGGTGCCTAACATACCTGTCGCCTGGAGGAGTAACTATGGGTGTTTTATTGTCAATGACCCCCACAATGCGACACTTGTATGACTGGTAGTCCTTGAATTGCTCTCTTTCCACTTTGACTCCAATCAACCAAAGGGCACCATCTTTCAATCCATCGTTTTGCACCGGCAGTCCGAAACGCTTGGCATACTGCGGGCTCCATGCCCATTCAACAACCGCCGCCCGATCTCCCAGTACCGGGTCGGAAAGCTCGGGATGCAGCTTTTTCTTTTCGGCGGCAGTAGCGTTAAAAGAAGAAAACAACACGAAAACCATAACTGCTAGAAATATCCTCATGAACCCTCCATTTACTGGTGTATTTTGCTTGGCTAACAATATATGAACAACTCAGTCCATATATGCCTTCACGCTTGGCCTGCTGAAATAAATGGCAATTACTACCGCAAGGAACAATGACGGCAGCGACAAAATTGCTAAAGAAGGCACACTGAACAGCCATCTATAGACTGTTGTTGCGCCATAAAGCCAATCCGATATCTTGGCGACGGCAGAGATAAAGATGAGCAAGCGCGCCCAGTTTTGCTTTTTCAAAACATTAATGCCGCCGATCAGTAAGCCAAGATCCATTTGAACCTCGATAATACCGACCAATGAATGTGCTGATAGTTGGGATGTAAATGTTTTGCCGATTGGCAAAAGCCATAACACCGACCTCGTAAAAAGGCCGTAAAATCCCCAAACGATGCAAAACCCAACAATAAGTGCAAATCCTTTTGGTTTGAGAATTTGAGTTTTATCTGATGCAAATCCGGTTTCTTTCACGCCGCTCTCCTCACCTTTGTTTCAGCAAATACGCGATTACTCACCATCATGCCTCTCCTCCCCAACCACCCCCAGCATCTGCGGCTGTTCGTGCTGCGCCCCAAAGCGGAAGACTTCATCCACCTGCAACCCCTTGGGGACCTGATGGGTAATAAATACCATCGAAACCTTTCCCTTGAGGGAGTTGACCGTGGCGGCAAAGTGCTCGGCAGTTTGATGATCGAGATTTGAAGTAGCCTCGTCAAAGATCAGGATACGCGGGCGTTTCAAAAGGGCGCGGGCAATGGCCACTCGTTGACGCTGACCTCCGGAGAGGCCGACCCCCTGCTCACCGATCTCGGTCTGATACCCTTGGGGAAGACCTTCGATGACGTCGTGGATTTCAGCTTGACGGCAGGCCAGGACGATCTCTTCAAACCCGGCATGAGGATTGGCGTGACTCAGATTCTCGTAGATGGTGCCGGAGAAGAGCACCGTCTCCTGAGGAACGACTCCGAAGATAGCCCGCAGTTCGTTGGCGGACATATGGCGGATGTCGCCGCCGTCGATCCTGATCTGGCCGTCGGTCGGCTGGTAAAAACCGAGCAACATCTTAGCCAGCGTACTTTTGCCACAACCGGATGGACCCATCAGGACGCTCAGATGTCCGGCCTTGAAGGTGAGGTTGAGATTACGGTAAAGGAACGGATGCTCCGGGCTGTAGCGGAAGCTCAGGTCTTTAAGTTCCACCAGGCCACCCTGGGCGCTGTTGCTGCGGGCCGGGGTAAGGGCATACGGTTCGGTGGGCATGTCCATGATATCGCCCAGCCGTTTGATGGAGATATCTGCCTGCTGGAATTCCTGCCAGAGTCCGACCAGCCTGAGCATCGGCTGGCTCATGCGGCTGGAGAACATCTGGAAAGCAACCAGCTTGCCGATGGTGAAGCCGTCGTTCTGCATGACCAGCAGCGCCCCGACGACCAGGATGGACAGGGTCATGATCTGTTCCATGGCGTTGGCTATGACGTTGTATGTATTTGAGAGCTGGCGGGTGGAAAATCCGGCTGCCAGATAGGATGAGATGTATTCACCGTAGCGCTGTTCCAGCACCGGCTCCATCTGCAGTGATTTTACGGTGCTCATGCCGGAGATGTATTCCGTGACAAAGGCCTGGTTGCGTGCGCCCAACAGGAATTGATGGTTAAGTTTTTCGCGGAAGACGGGCGTGACGAGGACACTCATGATGGCGATCAGACCGAGTATACTGAGCGAAATCAGTGAGAGCTGCCAACTGTACCAGAACATGACCCCCAAAAAGATCAGCAGGAAGGGGAAGTCCAGAATCAGGGTGACGGCGGCGCCACTGACAAACTGGCGGATGGTGTCTATACCCTGCATCCGGGCAACCAGCACACCGGTGGGGCGGTGTTCGAAGAAGGGAAGCGGCAGT
The DNA here is from genome assembly GCA_041675485.1 of Pelobacteraceae bacterium. Classification (GTDB taxonomy): domain Bacteria; phylum Desulfobacterota; class Desulfuromonadia; order Geobacterales; family Pseudopelobacteraceae; genus JACRCG01. The sequence goes on from JBAYTT010000046.1 coordinate 4,236, forward strand.
CTGAGCAGATGACGAAATACCTTGCTGCCGAGGATGGCATCGATGCGATTGCCGGTATGCAACACCAGGTATTGCCGCAGCCAGGTCATGATGGTACTGAATACCATGAAGAGCAGCATCCCGACACCGATGACAATCAGGGTGCTTTGGGTTTGGTGAACAACGACCTTGTCAATGACTACCTGAGTGAAGAGCGGGGAGGCCAGCGCAATGAGCTGAATGACCAGCGAGGCCAGCAGGATTTCCTTCCAGATGGTCTTGTGTTTGAACAGTTCCGGGATAAACCACTTGAAACCGAAGCGTGGGCCTTGAAGACCTGCTGCATCGGAATCAACCGCGTTGCTTGCTTCGTTTTTGGATATGAGCAGCAGATCAGGATGGAGCTGATCTGCAATCTCCGCTAAAGAGACTGTTTCCGAAGTTTGGGAACCGGGCCGGAAGAAGAGCAGCCGTTCTTCATCGCACTTTACGATCAGAATTGGGGTGAGATTCGGTGCGTCGGCTTTCTCAGTGGTCTCGCCCACCACTGTTTCTTCCTTCGGGTAGGTAACAAAAAACCCTGCAACAGGCAGGGTTAATTTTGAAAATTCAACAGCATCGACCAGCACTGCACGTTCACCGGTTTTGAAGCCCAGTGCATGCAGTGCATTGTGGATTGTTGCGATGGAACAAGGTGGCGGAAATTGCCGTTCAATCAGCAGGGGATCAAAAGGAATGCAGTGCAACTGGCAGAGACTGCCCAACAACCAGAGCAGGTCGTGCCCGGCAAGGTGACCGGGTGAGTGTTGACGCAAAGAGGGCTTGCGGGAACGAAAGAGCTTCATGGCGAACTTCCATATTTGGAAAACGGGATTTATGAAACATCGGTTTGATATGCCGGAAGAACCACTTGAAATTGGAAACTGTCAAATAATATATCCTCATAAATTCGATTGGGATTCTTTAGTGGAATAGCGCTCATCTGTCAAGGTAATTATTGGTGTTTTTGCTTATGTAGTTTTGGGATTGTCTTGGAATTGAATTAAGGAAATACGTGTCTGACAATCTTAGAATTGTGTTTGTCAATTCTGAAACAAGAAAGGACCCACATCATGTGAGCCCTTTCTTGTTTCAGTCAACTAGCGGATTAACCGGTAACTCAGGCAAGATCCAGAACCCCCTGATAGATGATATCAAACAGTTCCTGGATATTCTCCTCGGCGATGCAGGAAAAGGCGATGCGCAGGTCGGTCTTGGTGGTGGAAATTGCGCCGACTCCGTATTTGTCCAGCAGATGGAGGCGCAGTTTTTCGGCTTCCACCGTTTTCAGTTTCAGACACATGAAGTAACCGGAGTTGAACGGGTAGTAATCCCAGGCCTTTCCGTATTTGCCGCTGTCAAGCACCTGCTTCGTTTTCAGGGCGCGCCCCTTCATAACCTGGAACTTCTCTTCCTTCTGAGCCAGGAACTGGGGCGAACGGAGCGCCTCGATGACAAAAGTCTGTGAAGGGTGCGGGCAGTTTGAGATTTTGGCGCGGATGATCCCCATTGCCTTCTTCTCAAGGGCAGCCATGACAGGTGCGTTTTCGTAGTCGTTACCGTCGGCAAAGGTAATGAAACCGGTACGGAAACCCCAGACGAACTCTTCCTTGGTGGCGCCGTCCAGCTTGATTGCCAGAATACGCGGATGGAGGTTGGCCAGCTTGCCGAACAGCGATTCCTTGAGACTGTCTTCGTAGAAGAGTCCAAAATAAGCGTCGTCAGCTACGGCAACCACGTTGCAGCCGGCTTCGGCCACTTCCTTGATAGCTGCCACCAGGGCATCACCCTCAGCCACGGTCGGGGTGTAGCCGCTCGGGTTATTGGGGAAGTTGAGCAGCACAACAGCCTTGCCCTTTTCTTCCGCGGTGTTTTTCAGCGTAGCCTTGAACGCATCAATGTCGTAGCCGCCGGTTGTGGTAAAGGTCGGGTGCTTCTTGACGATCGCGCCGCAGCAGGTGCCGAACGTCAGGTTATAGTTGCCCCAGAGCATATCAGGCAGGATCAGGTGATCCCCCTTGTCGATGAACATGTCGGCAACGATGGAAAGGCCATGGGTCAACGCATTGGTGACGATGGGGTTGCTGAAGTGTTTGCCGTTCTGGCTCGGGTTTTCCCGCAGCATTTTTTCGCGCCACAGGGCACGCAGTTCAGGCTTGCCGGCAGGCGGGGCATAGGGGTAGATGTCCTTGGGATCAAAGGCGGACAGTTTGTCCTGAATGCACTGCAGAAACATCGGGCCGCCGTTCTCAGTGGCGATGCCGATGGTTGCGTTGTATTTATGGGCTTTGTCCTTAGCTTCGGCTGATTGGGTCAGAATCCCCTTGGGAAAGAAAAGGTTCTTTCCGAGGTCTGACAGCATTTCCAAAACATGCGGGCTGTGTTGAGCGAGCAGATCGTTCAGTTCCTGGGCCAATGGGTTCATCGTTTCCTCCTGGGATTGTTTGAAAACTGGTCATGCAGAAGTGTTATGTGACAACGTCACAAGCGCGTAGTAGAACAATACCTGCCGACTTTTGTCAATAGAGAATTAACATATTCTCCCTCCCCTTCCCGCTCCCTGCCGGAAAGGATCGGTTCACGGTTCTTTACGTTGTATGGACGTTATCCGAGAAAGATGTTTTTTGTCGTATGAATATATATCCGTTATTCCCTGCTTTTCCATCAAAGCCGCGATATAGGCATCAACAAAGTCTATGTTACTCAGTTCGTACATGACAAGCGCCTTGCCGACCAGATCACCATTTATGATTTCCAGTCCCGGCGTGGCAAGGATACCACGTATCAAGGGGGCAATTTGAATATTTTTCAGATGGTATGCAGATTCAAGAACCCAGACGGTTTCCGCCATTACAAGCTCGGAAGTCACAAGCCGCACTTTTCCGGCAACCGCATCATCCAGCAATTGCTCCACGCGGTAAGCCAAAGCAAGATCATCGTTTGTCAAGTAACGGATAAAAAGGTTGGTATCAACAAAACATCTGCTCATACGGTTTCACCGGCAACCCGTTCCGCAACCGCGCGCTTGGCTTCTTCCCGCTCCACGGCGATATTCCCGGAGCCAATGGGCGCAACGGCTCCCCTCAATTGTTTGAGCGTCCTGACTGGCATGATAACAATCCGTTCGCCATCAACAAAGAAGTCAACTCTGTCGTTTGGTTGAATATGGAAGCGGGCTCGTATGTCCACCGGAATAGTTACCTGACCCTTTGTTGTTACGGTTGAGAGCATGCCGTCCCCCCTTGTCGTACAAACTACAAATTGTAATACATGATTAACATAGTAATACTTTACTGCGCTTTGTTCAACAAAAACAAAACATCTTCCACTCACCTACTTGCGCACAAATATTTCTTTCGCCAGATTGGTATCAATGGCAAATTCCGAATACCCTACCCTGAAAATATAAGACGGATACGCCTGTACCAGCACGATCTTGTTCCCTGGCAATACCCCCATGGCCATCAACTTCTGCATTTTCTTGTTATCCTCGGTCTGAATATAGGCGATCTCGCCCTCCTGCCCCGACTTGAACTCGGTAAGCGGAACCACTCCCAAATCACCGTTTGCCCGTGCCTGGGCACAGCATTCACCCGGCGGAATCGGCTTTCCGTGCGGGCAGGTTGTCGGGTGATTAAGCATGGTGCACACCTTGACATCAGCACCTTCATTGAGCAGATGCTCGAACTGGCAGGCCTTGAATTCTCCATCATCGCCACGGATATTGAGCACGTCCATCATCAGCCGCTCGGCCAGGCGATGGCGACGGATGGTCATTTTTCCTTCATCATGCCCTTCGGGGCGGAAGTAGATCATCCCCTGGCGGATTTCAATCAGGGCATTGCCAGTCAGTTCCTGGTAGGCAGGGTCGTCCAGTGGAAAGCTCGTTTTCTCCGGATCGAGAAACGCCGCTCCACCCTCTTCAACCGTAATCCACAACGTCTCAAGAATTTCTTCGGCCTTTTCTGAAAGTTTCATGCCTTATCCCCTTTATTTTTAACATTTTTTACAAATATGGTTTTCAATTTCTTGACCACTCCGGATTCCAGAGGGTTTTTATAGTTGCAGCGGGGGCAGTGGACACTGTGACAGCCGCCGTGACAACCGCCGCACCCTTTCTTCCCTTCGCTTTCGTCAAACTCAAAGCCGCAGAATCCGCAAATCATAAATTCCTCTCCCTTCGACTCCGCTCAGGGAACACGACTCCGCTCAGGGAACACGAGTTTACCAGTGGACAAAACCGTTGGCTGAGCGGAGTCGAAGCCAACTTTAACATCATGACAATAACCCCGTCACCAGCAACGCCTTGTTTAACACATAGCCGCTGCCAAACGCCAACAGGCTGACAAATACACCGATGGCGCCGGCCACTTTCCATCCCCGCTCCTTCTTCATGATCAGGAACTGGGCCACGCAGGGAATGAACAGGGTCAGGGTCACGGCAGCCACGGTCAACTGGCGGGCATCCATAAGCCCCTTTTTCTGTAGCTCAAACAGGCCGGCAGCGCCGTAATCGCGGCGGAAGAAACCGAATATGAAAGCGACAGCCGTCTCTTTCGGCAGGCCGATGGATGCCATCACCGGGGTCATGGCGTTAATCATCTTCCCGAAGAAGCCGGTGATCTTTCCCAGCCATAACAGCACAGAGGCAAGCACGAACAGCGGCAGGATCTCCAAAAAGTACCACTGCATGCGGGTATACGTCTTGGTAACTACATTACCGAATTGTGGCAACCGCATCGGGGGAAGCTCCATATAGAACATGGGCGCCTCTCCCGGCAGGATTTTGGCTGAAAGCAACCCGACCACGATAAACAGGAGGAGCAGACAGCCACCCCACACCGCCAGTGCGCCGGGGAACTTGGAGAGCAGCGACATGATCACCCCCAACTGAGCCGAGCAGGGAATGGTGAGCGAGAGAAGGATGGTGGCGATGACCCGCTCACGGGTGGTCTCCAGGGTGCGGGTAACCATGGTTGCCATCGTATCGCAGCCGAAACCGAGCACCATCGGGATCACCGCACGACCGGTCAGACCAAAATGCTTGAAGATACGATCAACCAGAAGGGCCAGGCGTGGAAAGTAACCGGTATCCTCAAGGAAGGAGAAGAAAACGAAGAAGGTGGCCACAATCGGCAGGATAATGCCGACCGCATAACGGATACCGAGAGTGATGATGCCGTACTCACCCACAAACAGCTCCTGTATGACTTCCCAGGGGATGATTCCTTTGACGACATCGGTGATCCAGGGATTGAATATCCCCTCGAAAAACTTCACTTCCAGGAAGTCAACCAAGGTGCCCGCACCAAAGACCCCGACGAACTGGTAAAGCCCAAAGTAGAGCACAATCAAGAGCATCGGTATGCCGGTCAATGGCTGCACCGCCAAACGCGACAGGCGCTCGGCTGCTGTTACCACCCTCTTTTCCGGGGCAGTGAAGACGCCGTTTATAATTTGCCGCACCATTTCGTTGCGTTCCAGCGACAAGTCGAGATGGAACGATTCGCGGCGTTCAAAGGCGATTTCCCGCACTTTCGCGGCCAGGGGTGCATAACCGTCACCTTCCCGACCATGAACCAGTTCGACAATTTCCTCATCCTGCTGCAACAATAACAGGGCCAGGGCACGCTGGGAGAGTATGTACTCCCCTTTCATCAGGCTGGAGACCTCTTTGATGTCACGTTCCAGCAGGCGGCTGTACTCGAATCGCTGCTGCAGGCAGGCACAGCGATACGCGACAATTGCCGATCGGATTTCGTCGATGCCGCGTTTACGGGCGGTAGCCGCTCCGATTACCGGGATGCCGAGTTTCTGTTGCAGCAGTTGCAGATCAATGGCAAGCCCCATCCGTTCGGCCTCATCCAGAATATTGACCACCAGGATTACCGGCAAACCGGCCTCGATCAACTGGATCGTCATTGCCAGCATCCGCTCCAGGTTGCGGGCATCCAGCACATGAATCACCACGTCCGGAGTCTCATGCAGAAGAATCTCACGCGCCACCCGTTCCTCTTCGGTAATGGTATGGATCGAATACATGCCGGGTGTATCGATTACTTCCCACTGCTGACCGTTAATGGTCGCATTTCCCCGCGAAACTTCCACTGATGTGCCGGGGTAGTTGGAAACCGTCACATAGGCGCCGGTCAAGGCGTTAAACAAGACACTCTTGCCGACATTGGGATTGCCCACCAAGGCAACTTTTTTGGCTATCCCGCTAAAGGTTGCTTCAATTTGTTTTGAGCAGCATGTAGCCATGATTCACACATCCTTGTTATGCTTTTGACATTCAATTTCATTTATAATGCAAAATTATACCCTCCGGCATTGGGAGGGTATGAAAGACTAATTCTTACAGTTGGCGCAGAGGCCGTACATTTCCATCTTATGGCTTTTGATCAGGAATCCGTGGCGGGCAGCAATCTCGTTCTGCAGCTTTTCAATAGTCTCATCCTCAAATTCGATGATGGCATTGCACCCGGTACAGACCAGGTGATCGTGATGCTCCCCCGCAACGACATGCTCGTAACGAGTCTGACCATCATGGAGCAGGATCTCACGGGCCAGGCCGGCCTCTACGAACAGTTTGAGAGTACGATAGACGGTAGCGTAGCCAATTCCGGGATTGCTGGATTTAATTTTAAGATAAAGTTCTTCGACACTGACGTGCTGATGAGTAGAGAGGAATATATCGAGGATGATATCACGCTGGCGGGTGGAGCGAAGGCCTTTGAACGCCGCAAAGTCATTAAATGCCTTTTTCTTTTCGAGTATCATTCGCCCTCCTTATTGAACATGAATATCAATATACGGAGGGAGAATGAAAATGGCAAGTATTTTTTTTCAGAACATGAAAAGTTATGCGGCGGATTTTGTCAGGAGGTACTTGCCCACCCAGTTTTTGGCGAACTGGTAGGCGGTACGCCCGCAGCGTTTACTCTTGTCGTGCGACCACTGGATGGCATCGCGCTCGATGTCGCTGCTCCACGGGATCTGGACCTTGCGCACTTCACACTCCTTCTCGACATTCAGACGAACAGCATCCAGATAACGATCCTGTGAAAAGGCATAAAACGCGACCCAGATGCCAAACCGGTCTGAGAGAGATACTTTTTCTTCCATCGCTTCACTTTGCTGCAGTTCACCTTTGACAAATTTGCCACCCAGATGATCCGACTCATACTCCGGCAGGAGATGACGGCGGTTGGATGTCACGTAAATCAGCACGTTTTCCGGAGCTGAATAGACCGAGCCATCCAGGGCGCTTTTGAGCATTTTGTAACTCAGTTCGCCGACTTCGAACGTCAGGTCGTCACAGAGGAGGATAAAGCGGTACGGCTGATTCTCAACGGCGTTGAAGATTTCCGACAGATAGATCAGGTCTTCCTTTTCCACCTGGATAAAGCGCAACCCCTGCGGGGCATATTCATTCAGCAGCGCCTTGACTATCGACGATTTGCCGGAACCGCGCGAGCCCCAGAGCAGTGCATTGTTGGCCGGTAATCCAGCCAGAAACTGACGGGTATTGTTGACCATGATCTCTTTTTGTTCTTCAACACCAAGCAGTTCTTTCAGGGTGGTGGTATCGGTTACCCGGACCGGTTCAAGATACCCTGAGAATGAGTGACGGCGCCAGTTGGCGGCATGGCAGGTGGACCAGTCGATGGCAGCAACAGCTTTGGGGAGCAGCATTTCTACAGAACTTAATACGCGTTCGAGTCGAGCAACAACATCAGGCTTCAAGTTAAACATGGGGTCCGGTTCTCTCTTTTTTGATAATGTGGGATGGCACTCAATGCATGGTATCGACAGGGCTAACTAGCTGTGAAATGGCACTAAAATGCGGGTCACCTGTATACGTCATCCGGTTATATGCTGTCAAATCAAAAAACGGCTACGAATCTTCTATTGCTATTTGTTTTCTATTTTATATAAAAAGGTACTGACAGGAGCGTACAGCAATGAAAATTATTGATTCAATCAACCAAAACAAACCGTTTGTATCTATCGAATTTTTTCCGCCGAAATCACGTGATGAGTGGCCGGCCTTTTTTCAGACGGTACGGCGTCTTGCAGAGCTGAAGCCGCTCTTTGCCTCTGTAACCTACGGGGCCGGTGGCAGTACCAATGCAGATTCTCTTGAAATTGTCACACTCCTGCAGAACAAATACGGTCTGGAAACGATGGCGCACCTGACCTGCATTGGGTCTACATCTGACGAAATCGTCCGTTTTTTGAGCGAACTGACGGTTGCAGGCGTTGGAAATGTTCTGGCTCTTCGTGGCGACCACCCTCAGGATAAAACGGTTGCTCCTCCCCTCCCCTCGCACCTGCACCATGGCTCCGATCTGGTCAGCTTGATTCAGTCGTCATTTCCTTCATTGGGCATAGGGGTTGCCGGCTACCCCGAAATTCACCCCGAGGCTGAAAGTATGGAGGCTGATCTCGCTTATTTGAAACTGAAGCTGGATAATGGAGCCGACTTTGCCGTAACGCAGCTTTTTTTTGACAATAGTCTCTATCACTCTTTTGTGAAGCGGGCCCGTGAAACGGGAATTACCAAACCGATTATTCCCGGCATTCTGCCCGTCATCAGCCTGAAAGTCATAAAACGAATCGTATCCCTGTGCGGTGCGTCTATTCCTGAAGAGTTTGTTGCAGAACTGGAAAAAGCGGATCAAGCGGGTGGGAGTGCAGCGGTACAAAAAGTCGGTGTTGCCCATGCCAGGAGACAGATCCGGGAACTCCTCGATGCAGGAGTTCCCGGAGTACATATTTACACCCTGAATCGGGCCGAAGTCGTAGTTGATCTGCTGGAGGGTCTGAAGCGTTAGCAGGGCCCGGCACGAATACGCCTTGCCCCCGCTAAAATCCTTGCTCGTTCATCGTTTCCTGTTTTTTCGGGTAACCGGGACCGATTCCACAGGCTTGCAGTGATATCCGCACGTTCGGGGGAGCCACCTGAGAGACTGGACCAATTCCGGAGTCAATTTTATACAGCTGGGATTGATCTCAAACCGGCGTTCAAAAATCTTGCATTGACGACTGTCAATATCAAGGAAACGGCAGGCGGTGCGGGTATAGAAGATATTACCGCGCTCATCCTCGATTTTTTCAAAACAGCATTCCCCGCACTGCTTGCAGAGGTTGTCCCAATCAGGATCTTCTGCTGACAAAGCAACCATGCCTTATTTTTTACCTTTCTGAACCTTGGTCCGTACCATGTCGCCAAACGTTCCCATCCCCGTGGGAGCATCAACTGCCTGCCGGCGAAATTCGGAAAGCGTGGCTTCCTCTTCTGCGGCAGCGCGAGCCGGACCTGCCAGCGCAAGGGAGATGCGGCGATTACCGCGGTCGATACTCTCAATTTTGACTTCGAGCTGTTCCCCTTCCTTGACGACCTCACGGGGATGGTTTATCCGCTTGCCGGAGCCGAGCTTCGAGATATGAAGCAGGCCGTCCACTCCGTCGCTTAATGTAACAAACGCTCCAAATGTGTCCAGTCGTGCAACCGTCCCGGCATGAAACGATCCTTCCGGATACCTTTCAAGCACCTGGTCCCACGGGTCAGCCAAGGTATCCTTGAGACTCAGGGAAATCCGGTCTTTTTCCGTATCGATAGATTTGACGACAACTTTCAGCTGCTGGCCAACGCTCAGAACCTCGCGAACATCCTTTACCCGGCTCCAGCCAATCTCCGAGACCGGAAGCAGTCCTTCGAGCCCCCCGATGTCAATAAAGGCGCCATAATCCTGAAGGGATATAACGGTGCCGGTAACCGTCATACCAACAGTGATGCCAGCCTGAGCTTCTTCTTTCATCCGCCTCTGCTCCTCTTCGAGCAGGGCACGCCTGGATACGATGATGTTGCGGCCATTTTCCGCATATTCGCTGATCTGAAACGTCAGGCGGGTGCCGATCAATGCCTCGGGATTCTCAACGCGACGGAGCGCAATCTGGGAATACGGGCAAAAAGCACGGGCGGTCCCGCCGAGCTTGATTTCATACCCCCCCTTGATCTCTTTCTCCACGACCCCCTCCACGGGGACTCTTGCCTGCCAGGCCTGCTCCAGCTGGGCACTGCCGCCGCCAGTTGCGCCGCCGCCTATTCTGGTTGTGAAGCGCATTTCGCCATGACTTGAAGAGAGGAAATAGGCCGAAATCGTATCGCCTTCCGCAACGGTAATGTTGCCGTCAATATCCAGGAATTCCTTCCGTTCAATGACCCCCTCACCTTTCTGACCGGTGTCCATAAAGATCCACTCTGAACCGATTTTCAGCACCTTCCCGGTCAACTTCTGTCCAGGCTCCAGCCAGCGTTTATTCTCCTTGCTGCTCTGTTCAAACAGCGCGGCAAAATCTTCATCCCCGGTTTCCTCAACATCTTCAATGATGTCATCATCACTATCATTTTTATCAACCATGTACGTATCTCTCCCCTGAACAAATATCTTGCTGCGGGACTATACCATAACTGAATTGATAATCAATTATGAATGGATGCCGTTATGGAGTTTGCCGAATATGTTTTTTACCTCTCTCCCCCTTGAAAAGGCGATGCATTATGATTATGTTGACCCTATCACATTCTATCACACCGAAGGAGACGCACCAATTATGTCCAAGACCACCAAACAGTTCCAGACTGAAGTGCAGCAATTACTTGATCTGGTAATACATTCACTCTATTCCAACAAAGACATATTCCTTCGAGAACTGATTTCCAACGCTTCTGATGCTATCGACAAAATCCGCTTTGAATCCCATTCGGATGAGGCACTCCTGGAAGGCAACAGTGACTGGAAAATCAAACTTATTTCGGACAAAGAAGCCGGTACTCTGATTATCCGCGACAATGGCATCGGTATGAATATGGCCGAGGTGGAAGAAAACATCGGCACTATCGCCCGATCCGGCACCAAGGCATTCATGCAGTCGCTGAAAGAAAAAGCCGATAGCAGCAATCCCGAACTGATCGGTCAGTTCGGCGTCGGCTTTTATGCCTCGTTCATGGTGGCAGACCGCGTCACCATGGAAACGCGCAAAGGCGGAGCGGTTACCGCCGGATGCCGTTGGGAATCGACCGGCGACGGCAGTTATACGGTCGAAGAATGCACCAAGGAACAGCGCGGCACCGAAATCACGCTGCACCTCAAGGACGAGTTCAAGACATATCTGGACGAATGGAAGATCCGCTCAATCGTCAAGAAGTACTCCGACTACATCCAATATCCGGTGGTTATGGATGTTACCCGTTCCGAGACCGTAAAAGATGCCGACGGCAAGGAAATCGAGGGCGCAGGCACCATCGAAAAAACTGAAGAGCAGACGCTGAATTCGATGAAGGCCATCTGGGCCCGTGCCAAGAGCGAGGTTACCGAGGAGGAATACAGCGAATTCTACAAGCACGTGTCCCATGACTATGACTCGCCGTTCCGCACGATTCATTTTTCCGCCGAGGGTGTCAGCGAATTCAAGGCCCTTCTCTATCTGCCCGCCAAGAAACCGTTCGACATGTTCATGAATGACCGCAAGAAAGGTCTGCAGCTGTACGTCCGCCGCGTATTCATCAGCGACAAGTGCGAGGAGCTGATTCCGGACTACCTCCGTTTTGTCAAAGGTGTCGTCGATTCGTCCGATCTGCCGCTGAACGTTTCCCGCGAGATTCTCCAGGAAGATGTGCAGATCAAGCGAATCCAGAAAAGCCTGGTCGGAAAGATTCTTTCGACTCTCTCGGAGGTTAAGGACCAGAACTTCGATGAATACGTTACCTTCTGGAAGGAATTCGGCCAGGTTATCAAAGAGGGAATGCATTTTGACTATGCCAACAAGGAAAAGTTGCAGGAACTGATCCTGTTTGAAAGTACCTCGACCGAAGCAGGCTCATTTGTTTCGCTGAAGGAGTACGTCGGCAGAATGCCCGAAGGTCAGAAAGATATTTTCTACATCACCGGCGCCAGCCGCGAAACACTTGAGCAGTCACCACATCTGGAGGCGTTCCGCGCCAAAGGGTATGAAGTTCTCTTCCTGACCGACCCGGTTGATGAATGGGTCGTCCAATCGCTTACCGAATATGACGAGAAACACCTCAAAGCGGTTGATCGCGGCGACATCAGCCTGGATAGCGAAGAAGAGAAAAAGGAAAAGGAAAAGAAGCGCGAGGAAGCTCAGAAGGAATTCAGCGATCTTATCTCGCTGATGAGCGACCGCCTGAAAGACAAGGTCAAAGAAGTGCGTTTCTCCAACCGTCTGACCGACAGCGCCTGCTGTCTGGTAGCTGATGAATACGGCATGAACGCCAACATGGAGCGCATCATGAAGGCAATGAACCAGGCAGTTCCTGAGTCAAAACGAATCCTGGAACTGAACCCTGATCATGCCATCCTGAAGGCAATGGCTTCAATCCACCAGAAAGATGCCACGGCAGCTGCTCTGGCTGATTACGCCGACCTGCTCTACGACCAGGCACTCCTGACCGAGGGGTCCACCATCAAGGATCCACTCCGTTTCACCAGACTGGTAAGTGATCTGATGGTTAAAGCTGCCCAGTAAACTGCAAAGAATACATTGAACATAAGAAAAGGCGAGGGAATGTTCCCCCGCCTTTTCTTATGATTGACGGTTGCACCAGGCAAGAACAGCGATACACTTACGGAAGTCCCATGCATATAATCGTCTATTCCGGGGATATCCATGCCAATCACTTCACCAGAAGGTAATGTTTACACCACCACGCGCCTGCTTCTGGCCGAAGATGATCCGGTCAATCAGATGGTTACAAAATCAATCCTGACAAAGTGCGAGATGAATTGTGCGAATGCATCCTTTCCCAGGGAGGAAAACTTCAATCGGGACGAATTTGTGAACCGTAACCTGGGCGATTTCGGCTTGTGCCGTGATGTGGCTCGAATATTTTTTGACCAAGGGCCGGCATACATTCAGGAAATCCGGACAGCACTGGAGTTGCAGGACAATGAGGCACTCCGCCGGAATTCGCATAAACTTAAAGGGGCGGCAGCCAACATGGCGCTGCCCAGATTGAGTGAAACAGCGGCCTTGCTGGAAGTTGCCGCGAAAGAAAAACAACCGGAACAGGCCGGAAAGTTGATTTCTGAATTGGAACAGCGCTTCGATCAAGCCGCAAAGGCAGTCAACGAACTTCTCCCTGTCACCCTCCCCTTGCCCGGAGACACTGATTCGGCTCCCCAGAGAAAGACACAGCCATTAGCATCCTGACTACTGAAGAGATGCACCGTCTCGTCTCATGTTCTCATTGCGTTACATTGATTTTCAAGTATACTTCTTCATGCAAAATCCTTCAAAAGACCCACCGGAAGCGGACAATCTGAAAGGGGTTACATGGAAGACTCCACCATATCCTATTCTTCTAAACGAACCGAATGTCATCAGGTCCGGCGAATCAGGAACTATGCCTGGTTTTTTTCCGCCGTATGGACGCTGCTGTTGCTGACGTCCGTACTTTTGGCCAGCAATGGCCTTAAAAAAACCCTCACAGAACTCGCACTGACTGAAGCAAGGGTAGCCATTGGCCGTGATATTTTGTACCGTCACTGGGGCTCTTCTCATGGAGGTGTGTATGCCCCGATTACCGAAAAAAACAGTCCGAATCCTTATCTGTCTCACCTCCCCGAACGCGATATCAGTACCCCCTCCGGACGAAAACTTACTCTGATAAATCCGGCATACATGACCCGTCAGGTTTACGAACTTGCCAAAGAAACCGGCATATTCATCGGTTCCGGACATCTTACCAGTCTGAATCCGATCCGTCCGGAAAATGCCCCTGACCCCTGGGAGAAAAAAGCGCTGCAATCTTTTGAAAAAGGAACCAGGGAAGTCAGCGAAATCGGGCAGATTGATGGTCAGCCGTTTATGCGCCTGATACGTGCATTTATAACCGAGAAATCCTGTCTGAAGTGCCATGCTGCCCAAGGGTACAAAGAGGGCGATATACGGGGAGGATTAAGCGTCTCGCTTCCGGCACAACCATTGATCGATGCAACCCGCAAACAGATAGCCGGCACCATGACGACACATGGCTTGATCTGGCTGCTGGGGCTCACCATGACCGGCTTTGGAGCTCGGCAACTGTCCCGCAACGCCCTCTTTCAAAAACAGATTGAGACGGAACTTCAGGAGCAGGCACTCAAACTGGAGGAAGAAATTGCCGATCGTCAGGCAATACAGGAGTCGCTCCAGGAAAGTGAAGATAAACTTCAGGAGCAGAATTATGAACTGCACGCTACGGAGGAGTCGCTGCGGGTTCAGCTGGGCGAGTATGAAATAAGCCAGGCAAAATTAAATGAATCGAATTTGAACCTGCAGGCGATTTTTGACGTTTCGCCGTTGCCGATACTTATTTCTTCTTACGTTGACGGTGTTGTTCGAGACATCAACAAGACCTTCAGCGTCTCATTCGGCTATGAAGATACCGATGTTATCGGAAAGACCGCCCTTGAGCTTGGAATCTGGAGCAATATTTCCGAACGGGACTACTTTATTCGTATCATTAACGAGCAGCATGGTATATCCGGCTATCCGGCGGAAATCAGAAATGCTCGTGGCGAACTCCGCAGCATCAGGATGTACAGCACCACAATCGACTTCAATAATGAGCCGTGCCTGCTGATCGTATTCATGGATGTTACCGATCAGAAACGGACCGAGGACGAGTTGCGTCAGTCTCAGAAGATGGATGTGGTCGGACAACTGGCGGGTGGTGTCGCCCACGATTTCAACAACATGTTAACCGCGATTATCGGTTCGGCCGAGATGATGGAACGGTATGTGAAAGATAATCCGGCACAGGCAAAGCTGTTAACCACAATCCAGGAGGCGGCCGGACGTTCCGCGGATCTGACCGCTCAATTGCTGGCTTTTTCCCGCAAAGGAAGCACAACCAACGTCCGGGTTTGGCTCAATAAAACCATTCAATCGGTTATCGGAATACTTGGGCGTACCATCGACAAGAACATACAGATTGCAACGCGACTCGTTGCCACACATGACCTGGTCATCGGAGACCCGACGCAGCTGCAGAATGCCCTGCTCAACCTGGGAATCAACGCCCGCGATGCCATGCCGAACGGCGGGACCATCACGTATTCAACCGCTACGGTGTTTCTGGATGCCACATACTGCGGATCCCACGGATCTCATTTACAATCCGGTCACTATCTGGAAATTTCAGTTTCGGATACCGGCACCGGAATACCGAAGGAAATACTCGAACATATCTTTGAACCGTTTTTTACTACCAAAGAAATCGGCAAGGGGACGGGTCTTGGTCTGGCAGCCGTCTACGGCACGGTCAAAGAACATATGGGGAGTATCAATGTCTATAGTGAACCGGGCATCGGCACCGTATTCAAATTATACCTCCCACTGGCAGCAGAACAGCCTCTGAATGATCTTCCAAAAGAAATTCCCCATCAAAGATCAGGTGGCATACTGCTGGTCGATGATGAAGCACTGATCCGCGAGATGGGACAGGCACTTCTGGAGGAGCACGGCTATCAGGTATATCTCGCGGAAGATGGACAACAGGCTCTTGAAGTGTATGAACGAGAACGTGAGCATATTTCGCTGGTGATTCTGGATGTAGTCATGCCGGTCATGGGTGGCAAAGAGGCACTTGAGCGCCTGACAGCAAAGTACCCAGATGTAAAGGTACTTATCTCATCCGGTTTTCATCAGTATGAAAACAATGATTCCTTTATAAAGCTGGGCGCAGTTGGTTTCATCCAGAAACCGTACCGCACCCAGGAACTGTATAAGTCGGTGGATGCCGCAATACAGAATTCTAAATATTCAAGATTGTCTTCCCAGATCGTGCCCACCTGAGCAAACGATCCATATAGTAGTAAACTACCGGCGTGATGTAGAGCGTCAACAACTGCGATGTCAATAATCCACCCACCACTGCCAGTCCCAACGGCTGCCGCGACTCTCCACCGGCACCCAGCCCTATGGCAATCGGCAATGTGCCCATTAAAGCGGCCATAGTAGTCATCATGATTGGCCTGAAACGGACGATCGCACCCTCATAGATGGCGTCAATCGGGCTCTTGCCCCTCTCGCGCTCCGCCTCCAGTGCAAAGTCTATCATCATGATGGCGTTCTTTTTTACGATGCCGAGCAACATGATGATGCCGACAAAACCGTATATATTGAGATCACTGCCGAAGATCATCAGGGTAATCAGGGCTCCGAAACCGGCGGCAGGGAGACCGGACAGGATCGTGATCGGGTGGATGTAACTTTCATACAGCACGCCAAGCACGATGTAGATGACGAAGATCGCCATGGTCAATAGTATCCATAAGCCGCTGAATGAGGATTTGAACGCTTGGGCCGTCCCCTGGAAACTGGTGCTGACAGTTGCGGGAAGAGCTGTTTCGGCAAGCCTGTCAACCAGCTTCATGGCATCACCCAGCGCCACGCCCGGACGAAGATTGAAAGAGATCGTCACCGCAGGCAGTTGTCCCAGATGGTTTACCGCCAGAGGCCCTATGGTTTTGGAGATGGTCGCGATCGTTTCCAGCGGGATCAGCTGTCCGGTTTTAGCGCGGATATAGAGCATCCCCAGCGCGGCCGGTTCTCCCTGATATAGCGGGTCAAGCTCCAGAATGACCTGATA
>JBAYTT010000047.1:0-20877 GCA_041675485.1 Pelobacteraceae bacterium
GAGGAGTTCCTGTGACGGGCCGGAAAAGGTGATCTGCCCCGCTTCGAGGACGTAGGTGCGGTGGGAATGCTGCATCGCCAGCTTGGCGTTCTGTTCGACCAGCAAAATAGTCGTTCCTTCCGCGTTCAGGTTGCGGATGATCGAAAATATCTCCAGCACGATCAGCGGCGCCAGACCGAGACTCGGCTCATCGAGCAGCAGCAGCCGGGGACGGCTCATAAGCGCCCGGGCGATGGCCAGCATCTGCTGTTCACCACCGGACAGCGTCCCGGCTGACTGATGTTTGCGTTCTTCCAGGCGCGGGAACAGCTTATACATATGGGCGATGTCCGCCTTGATCGCCACATGGTCGTGACGGACATAGGCGCCCAGCTCCAGGTTGTCCTGCACGCTTTGCAGAGCCAGTACCTGGCGTCCCTCGGGACTCTGGGCGATACCGGAACGAACCACGGCGTCGGGCGGCTGCGTGGTGATATCCCTGCCATCGAAACGGATGTTCCCCTCCCGCACTTTGAGCAGCCGGGATATTGCCTTCAGCGTGGTACTCTTGCCCGCACCGTTCGCCCCGATCAGCGTGACGATTTCGCCGCTGCCAACTTCAAGGTTGAGATTCCGTATCGCCTGAATGGCACCATATGAGACACTGAGGTTGTCAAGTTCCAAGAGCGCCATCTATTCCGCCCCCAGGTAGGCTTCAATGACCGCAGGATTTTTTTGCACCTCTTCCGGCGAACCGACCGCGATCAATTCACCGAAATTCAGCACCGCGATCCGGTCGCAGAGCCCCATGACCAACGGCACGTGATGCTCGATCAGCACTACCGTCAGCTTGTACAGTTCCCGCACCTCGCGAATAAACGCCGTCAAATTGTGTTTCTCCGCCGCGTTCATGCCGGCGGCCGGTTCATCGAGCAGCAAAACAGCCGGATCGAGCGCCAGGGCGCGGGCGATTTCCAACCGGCGCTGCTCTCCATACGAGAAATTGGCGGCCAGTTCCATACCACGGTCAGCCAGGCCGACCAGCCTCAGGATCTCCCACGCTTTTTCTTCAACTCCCTTTTCCTCCTGGCGACTCCTCTTCGAACCGAAAATGCCTCCCAGAAGCCCGGTTACCGTACGGCTGTGCCGGGAAATCTTGACATTTTCCAGGGCGCTCAACCCCCTGAAGAGACGGATATTCTGAAAAGTGCGTCCAATGCCGAGTCCGGCGATGCGATGCGGCGGCAACCCGGTCAGCGGCATGCCACGAAAACAGAAACTACCGCCACTGACCGGTGTCAGTCCGGTCATGAGGTTGAAGAGCGTCGTTTTGCCGGCGCCGTTGGGACCGATCAGCCCGAAAACTTCCCCTTCCTCGACCGCGAACGAAACCGCATTGACCGCCATCAGACCACCGAAACTGCGGCTCAGGCCGTGTGCTTCAAGAAGGACGCTCATTGCCCACCCCACAATACCGCAAAACGATCCAAGGTCACCAGCTTGAGGCGGCGCAGGGCGCCGACAATCCCTTGCGGCAGGTAAATGCTGGCGATTACCAGCACCACGCCGTTAATGATCAGCCGCGCATCCTTGAGCGGACGAAGAAGTTCGGGGAGCGACGCCAACAGCACGGCTCCGAGCATCGGCCCCCACAGGGATCTGCCACCACCGATCAGGACGTAGGCCAGATAGGAGATCGAGGCATCGAAAGTGCCCTGTCGGGCATTCCAGGTATTCAGGAACGGCGCGCTCATCGAGCCGACAATCCCCGCCAGCACCGCCCCGATCACAAAGGCGAGTACCTTGTAATAGGTGGGGTTTACTCCCATCGCACCCGCAGCCAGCTCATCCTCGCGGATCGCTTTAAAGGCCCTCCCCACACGGGAGCGTTCCAGCCGGGAACTGAAGATCAGGGTAATGACCAGAAGCGGGCCGAAGGTCCAGATGTACCCCCAGCGACTCTCAAACAGCTGCGGAACGCCGAATATGCCGATTGCCCCTCCGGTTATTTCAAGGTTCAGGCAGAGCACTCGCAAAATCTCGACAAAAGCGATGGTCGCCAGCGCCAGATAGATACCACGGAGGCGCAGGGCCGGAATACCGACCAGCAAGGCCAGCAGCGCGCTGGCCAGGGCAGCGATCAGCCACTCAAGCGGAAACATCATCCAGCCGAGAGCATCACGCCACGGGGCAAAATAATCGGCGGTTGCCATGACTGCCGCGATGTATCCCCCCAACGAATAGAAGCCGGGACTGGCAAGGCTTAGCTGTCCCGCCGTCAGGGGAAAGTACATGCTCATGGCCAGCAATGACTGCTGCACCAGAGTGACGAGCAGAAAACCGTAATTTTGGAGGAAATCTTCCATTCCCTATCCTAAACCTTCTGAAGCTGCGAACGCCCCAGCAACCCCTGCGGACGCACGAGAAGCACGGCAAAAAGAAAGGCAAAAGCGACCGCCTCCTTGTAAGCGCTGTAATCGGCGGGAACAAACGCTTCCGCCAGCCCGATCACCAGGCCGCCCAACACGGCACCCGGGACGCTCCCCAGACCTCCCATCACGATCACCGCCAGCCCCTTGAGGCCATACGTCACCCCGAAGTACGGGCCGGCAATGCCGAAGCTGGTGCCGACCAGGCTCCCCGCCATGCCGCCGAGAAAGCCGGAGAGAAAAAAGGTATAGAGAATGAAGCGATCGACGTTGATCCCGAGCAAGCTGGCCGTAGAAGCGTTTTCCGCCACGGCACGAAGCGCCTTGCCGATCCTGGTGAAGTTGATGAAATAACCGAGCAGCGCGAGGACCAGCATGCTGACGGCAAAGATGATGATCTGTACGGTACGGATTGCCACGATCCTGCTGCCGATGTGAAACATGAAGGCCGGCTTGATATCGCCGTACACATCCGAAGGAAACGAATAGTTTTCCGACCCGACCAGGTACTGAATGATATTAACGGTAACAAGGGCGACACCGAGGCTGCTCACCAGCGCCAGAAGCGGATCGGCACCGCGCGAGCGCAAAGGCCGGAAGGCGATTCGTTCCACCAGAACTCCTGCCAGCCCGGAAATAATGGCGCCGATCAGCAGTGACAGGGTAAATGAGAACTGAAAGGGGAGCTGGAGGCCTGCCAGCAGACCGCCGATGCCGAACTGGCCGACCGCCATGCTGTAGGTCAGATAGGCTCCGAGCGTAAATACAGCGCCGTGAGCAAAGTTGATGATGCCGAGGATGGAAAAGACCAGCGTGTAGCCAAGTGCAAATATTGCATACACGCTGCCAATGCTGATGCCGTTGAGGAAGTTCTGCAGAAACTGAACAGCGTCCATAATAATGCGGGAGAGGAGGTCTCCCCCCGCTCCCGCTCTCCTGTCATATTATTTCACGATAACAAATTTGCCGGTTTTGCCATTGGCGTCCATCTTGATATGGGATACGTAAAAAGTCTTCTGGTTGATTTCCCCTTCCCTGTCAAGCGTGATCTCCCCGAGCGGGGTGACAAACGGGCCGCTCCTGAGCGCCCTGTTCAGCTCTGCACGCACGACCGGAAGCTCCAGCTGGGTTATCTTTTTCTTTGTTTTTGCCTCTACCCGGCGCAATCCTTCGGCAAACAGCTGCACCGCAGCGAAAGCCTGGGCCGAAAACTGGGGCGGGTCCTTTTTGTACGCGGCGCGGTAGTCGGCAACAAAGGCCTTGTTGGTGGGGTTGTTGGCTTCCGGGCTATACGCCTGGGCGACCAGGATCCCTTCGCAGTCCTTGCCGCAGACAGGGAAGACATTGGCGGTGTTGAAGCCGTTGCCGCCGATGATGATCCCCTTGTACCCCAACTGGCGCAGCTGTTTGACCAGATTGCCGCCGTCAGCCGCAAGACCGGAGATGATAACTAGGTCGACGTTTGCCCCAAGGACGGCGGTCGCCTGAGTGGTAAAATCGGTGTCCGTGGTCATGAACTTTTGCAGAGTGACCATCTGCAGCTGGTGGCTTTTTACCGCTTCCTGGAAGGTACCGGTTTCCGATGTGCTGTACGCATCATTCTGTGCGTATAACACCGCTACCTTCTTGATCTTCGGATTCTGCTTGAGCGCCTGCTTGAGGGCATTGGGGGCAACTTTTGCGACCGGAGCCGAAACCCTGCCGACAAAGTCACCAATCTGCGGAATGCCCTTCGCCGTATTGGAGGGTCCAAGTACTGGCACTTTCATGCGATTGGCAATCGGATCGGCACTGAAAGCCTGCTGGGAAAGAGTAGGACCGACAATCCCGACTACCTTTTCCTTGTTGATCAGGTTCTGGAAAGCATTGATTGCCCCGGCTTCATCGCCGCCGGTGTCTTGAAGAACGAGCTTTATCGGAGTTCCGTTAATGCCGCTCTTATTGAAATATTTTTCGGCGATTTTAGCGCCTATGAACTGCTCCTGCCCAAAAAGCGCCACATTGCTCGTTTGAGCCACTGCTATACCGATCGGGATTGGAGAAGCAGTACGCTCGGCATACGCTGAACCGGCACAGATCGTTAACAACAGTGTCATCACAACAGATTTTCTCATGTGTAACCTCCGTAAATAATTGCCGTATTTGTGCCAACAGGTATGTCAGCCCAGTGTATACATTGTCTTGGCGTGGTCTGTCAACTATACCACCGCCTCCGGCTTCTGCCGTTTCTCAGTCGGTTGTAGCCCGCCTCCTGCGGCGGGCCTTTTGTTTACGCAGTTTTTCGATGCGTTTCATCTCGGGTGTTATTACTCCTGATGCAGCCTCCATTCGCTCCAGCAACTCGCGGCGGGCCAGAAAGCGGTTCACCGATTGGCTCCTCTCCCTCATGCAGGTAACCTGGATTCCGGTTGGAGTATGCTTCAACTGAACACAGCTCGATGTCTTGTTGACATGCTGGCCGCCGTTTCCGGATGAGCGCACGAAACTCTCAACGAAATCCTCTTCACGAACCCCTAACTCCGCCATTTTTTGTCGCAACCAGCGGTTTTTTTCTTCACTTACGGCAAATTCAGGCATGGTGTGATGGTCCCCAAATACGAATATAAGCCATTGTCGAAATGTACCTATACCACATCAAAATTGATTTCAAGGTAATATTCTACAGGCCGGTCGAATGTTGCCTGATTGGTTCCGGTATGGTATAACCTCACCAGATTATTACCAAACTAACATCAAAGGAGTATTGTGAAGGCACATCTTCTTCAACGCTGTTGGGTTACATTTTCCGTATATGTCGTTGGGATCTACGCGTCATGCCTCAACAGGTTTATTATCAAGGGAAGCGGCAACATCCCGCATTTCGGCCCTGTCCTTATTACCTCGAATCATATATCCGCCTACGACACGATTTTTCTTCCCTGGGCAGTTATCAAATCAAATCCACTCCAGATGCTCTGGGCTCCAGCCAAAGAGGAGCTTTTTACAAAAACGTTCCAGAGGCTTATCTACACCTCTTGGGGAGCTTTTCCGGTCAAGCGCAAACGTGACGTAAGGGCTGGCAGGACATTAAACGATCTGCTCCGCGACCAAAAAGTCATGCTGTTCCCGGAAGGGACGCGTCATAAAGATGGCCAACTGGGAGTCGGCAACCGCGGAGTCGGAAAGATTATATACGATACCCGACCAACCGTTATTCCGACCGCATTGATCGGACTGAATCACTGGAAGTTTCCCGGTATTCGACAGGAAGCTGCTGTCGTTTTCGGTACTGCTCTCGATTTCAGCGACTTATATCAACTGGATGACTGTAAAGAAACCCACCTGCTGATCGTCGAGCGGGTCATGCGGGCAATAGGAGATCTGTTGGCCTTTGAAGGAGCTGCGTGTGGCAACAAGTAATGATCAAATTGTAGAGATTTTCTGCGATGGCGCCTGCAGCGGCAATCCGGGACCTGGTGGGTATGGCTCGATTATGCGCTTCGGTGGACATGTAAAAGAGTTAAGTGGCGGTGCCCGGGAAACGACCAACAACCGTATGGAAATGACCGCGGCTATCGAAGCACTACGCCAGTTAAAACGCCCCTGCCAGGTTATCATAACAACCGATTCACAATATCTTGTTAAAGGAATGACAGAATGGATTTCTGGGTGGCAACGCAAAGGCTGGAAAAACAGCAAAAAGGAACCGGTCGTAAATAAAGACCTGTGGGAGCAGCTCCTTTTCCTGTCAAAATCACATTCAGTACAATGGAAATGGGTAAAGGGACATGCCGGGCATGCTGAGAATGAACGCTGCGACCAACTTGCAAGAGAAGCTATCCCTACATGATTTTTATGCTGGAAGTAAGGAGTGGAGCAGTTACCTTGAGGCAGACACAACACCAATCAAGCTGAACCCGTATTTGGGATGGGTAACGGCATGAGTATTTGGAAATTTCGAAAAAAGCCACCCTTGAAAGACAGAAGTACCGTTTTCGCTGATTGTAACCTTTGCGCCGGGGTTCACAAGTTCGTTTGAAGAAGTCGTGATTGTCGCTCCTTCCATGGTAAATGCCGGAAGAAAGGCGTCAACGGTTATGGTCAGCGCTGAGGAGGGAACTGTGAATGTTGATCCGACGGGAATAGTGTAAATATTTTCCGTGCCACGAGTTTTATCGATCACGGCCAATTTGACAGCCTTCCAGCGGCGAGAGACTTCAGGCGGGACAATTACCGTTTTTTCTTTGACTGTTCGATGAGAGGTGCTTGGCTTGAGGCTATCGTGAGGTTTTTCGGTATTTTCCTGGCACGCAGTCAGGACACATACCGAAAAAAAGATGGAAATGAGAAGCTGTACTATTCGAGCAGAAATCAATGCGGTATCCGATAAAATAGTGGCGGAGAGACAGGGATTCGAACCCTGGATACCGGTTTCCCAGTATACTCGCTTAGCAGGCGAGCGCCTTCGACCTACTCGGCCATCTCTCCGTGTATATTGCAACCTATCAGTTACGGCGGGATTTGATACCTACCATGCCCCGCAAGATAAATCAAGCCCAAAGAGACATAGACACAAATTCCACCTGCCAGTCAGTTTGACACCCTCTCCCATCTATCGACCATTTTCTGTTTATGAAGGGCGTTTTCGCACTCGACCTCATTAAGGATAAGGTCGGCTTCGTCGGGACTCAAACCAACACTCGGACGGACTCCCATCCAGTGAGAACTCGCCTCGCTGGGAGAATCAAGCGGATATGGAATCGGGGGACCCGGTTTAAATTTGTCATTCAAAAAAAGCGCTGCTTCATACTGCCCGTTATGCAAAACCAAAAAAACTTCGGCAAAAAAACCGCTTTGAAGTCGCTTAACGACAACCGACTTGACGACCTTCATCCCGCGCGGCACATCGATTAACTCAGCCATTAAAGCATTCCTCTCATCGTTAAAGCGTACTATTTCCCTTTTTTCAGATCAACAAGAATCAACTTGGCCACAGCTTTGAGCGTTTCAAAAACGCCCTCACCCGTTGTCGCGCATGCCTCAAATTCAGGAACGTTCGTAGGGTTCAGTTCACGTCGCAACTCTTCAACCGACATGGCACCCGGCAAATCCCGCTTGTTGTACTGGATAATGTACGGAAGTTTGTCCAGATCATAGCCTTGCTCTTTAAGGTTAATTCTCAAGTTCTCAAGCGATTCAATATTTGCATCGATTCGTTCTTCCTGGGAATCGGCGACAAATACCACGCCGTCAACACCTTTCAAAATCAGTTTTCTGGACGCATCATAAAAGACCTGACCGGGGACCGTATAAAGATGAAAACGGGTTTTAAATCCGCGGATTTCACCTAACGAAAGCGGCAGAAAGTCAAAAAATAACGTTCGCTCCGTCTCTGTGGCAAGGCTTATCATCTTGCCCTTGGCATCAGGCGCGGTCTTTTGATAAACAAATTGAAGATTTGTCGTTTTCCCGCACAGGCCAGGACCGTAATAGACTATTTTACAATTTATTTCACGAGAAGCATAGTTGATGAAGGACATCTTTGGCTTTCCCCGTTATTAACCAGTAAGTTAGAAATTATTTCGGAAGAACCGGAGGCAAAAAAGACTTCGTGGTAACCTTGTATTCCCAATGCAGATTGAGCTTAGCTGAAAAGATTGTCGATGTCGTCGTCAGTGATTTCGGCAAAAGGAAAATCGGAGGAGCCGCGTTTTTCCCGTTCTTCCGACTTTTTCATTAATTTTTCAAAAATGGCCGAGAGTTCTTCAGATGTTTTCTTGACACGCAGTCGAACAAGACCGAGAGAAGACCGGTTATCGAACAGAACGACGAGGATGACTCTGCCGCCAACGATGGATATGTGGAGATTATCTTTTTCCCCTTCGTGGAAGAGAATCGAGAATTCTTTTTCACCAATAAGTTTGGCAAGTCCGCCCGTGGCGGCAATATTACCGGCTGTCAGAGAAGCAAGTGAGGTGGTATCAAATCGCTCGGTTTCTCCAACGCCGGAGATTAGCTGCCCGTTTTTATCCACCAGGAAGATCACCTTGGCGTTGGCTTCTTTAAGCAAACGTCCGATAACTTCATTGATTTCCTGAAACTCTTCATCGTACATGACCAGCGTTGGATTGGACATGCCCTATCTCCTTGCACGGCGGCAATAGTATCATCACTACTTGATTCAAATAAGAATATCTTGCCTTATAGCAAACCTGCTGCCCGCTTTCAAGCTTATTCGATGCACACATCATGATTGCGGAAGTAATCGGCTATTTGCTTTACGAAGTCGGCTGTGGTATTTTACGCCGCTCGTCACATTAAAACGATACCCATCCAGAAGGCCTAGATCATGGAATTGAGTTTTTCCAGAAACAACGAACCAATTGACCAGATTATCAAGCGGTTGATTGAAGAATCAGGTGGCATACATCACCCTGCCGTAATTAACGAGATGATCCTTGCAACACTCAAAATAGGTCAGGATGTCGATTATCTGGCAGACTTGAAATTGATCAACCGTACACTGCGTGAAATGCGCTATACAGCAAAGGTTTTCGCCCCGTATCGCCACCGCAAAAAAGTTACCATCTTTGGGTCTGCCCGAACGGAAGAGACCGATGAAATGTATAAGAAATGCGTTCGGTTCAGTCGCAGCCTGGCAGAAAACAATTACATGGTCATTACGGGAGGCGGACCCGGCATCATGCAGGCCGGCAATGAAGGAGCGGGTAGCGAAAACTCTTTTGCCGTAAATATTCGACTTCCTTTCGAGCAGAAGCCTAACCCTATCATGTATCGCAATCCGCGACTGGTGACATACAAGTACTTCTTCAATCGCAAGGTAGCTTTTGTTAAAGAAGCGGACGCAATAGTTGTTTTTCCAGGAGGATTTGGAACGCTGGACGAAGCAATGGAAGTATTCACCCTGATACAGACCGGTAAAACTTCTCCCAAGCCATTGATCCTGATGGACGATCAGGATGGGTACTGGGAGCGGTTCTTCAGCTTTATCAAGGAAAGCCTCCTGGTGAAGGGCTTCATCTCGGGAGAAGATTTCTCACTTTTTACGGTTACCAGAGACGAGCAGGAGGCGCTCCAGGTAATCAACACCTTCTATGGTACCTACCACTCACTCCGTTTCATCGAAAACAGGCTGGTTATACGGCTGCAGAAAATGGTTTCGGCCGAACAGATTGTAACGTTGACCGAGGAATTCCCCGAACTTATCAAAGGAGGTGACCAAATCCGCTGTTGCGAAGCATTTCCCGAAGAGATCGATGAACCGGACCTTGCCCATCTGCCGCGCATTACCCTGTTGTTTGACCATCATCATTACGGACTGCTGATTGCCTTCATTAACCGCATTAATTCGTTTATATAAGAGTCGGCCCACTGATTGCAGGCTTCCAACGTGCCAACCAGCGTGTCTGCCCTCGTCTTTACCGATGGTCCGTTGACAATAGAAGACGCTTGACGATATAGTTCAACAACTACTCTTTATTTCGGGATACCATGCAGGATCTTAAGCATTTATCACAAAAAAAATCAGCATCCGGTTTCAAGTTTTTCGGCAACGGCTCTCGAAACAGGCTTCTTAATGCTGCAGGTGGACCGGCACGGCCCAGACTGTCTTTTCCATCAGGGAAACGCCTGCAGCAGCTGAAGCTGACATTGTTGTTCCTTGCCATTGTTTTGGCTCTTGTGCCGCTCTGTGTTCTGGCACTACGCCAGACAAAACATGCCGGATCATATATCCGGAGCTTGATTGCATCGTTTACAACATCTGCTCCGAAACTGGCTGAAGCGGCAAAACCACCCGTTTCACCCGGCCGCTTCGAGACCGCAGGCGACCTGCTTGCAACTGCAGAGATTAACGGTTGCCGCATGTCTACCCTTACTCCTGAGGGGCTTCAGCATATTTACACCATTCAGGGAGATTTGCAGCATAGGGTCTATGAGTTTCTTGAAAAGAACCGTGTACCGTATGGCGTCTTTGTCGCCATTGAGCCGGCAACCGGTCGCATACTTGGCATGACATCCTACTCTTCGATTAATGCCGACTGGGCAAAACGCTCCGTCTACGAACTATATCCAATGGCCTCACTGTTTAAAATAATTACCGCTTCCGCAGCACTTGAGAGTCATAAGATAACTCCTGATTCCATGATCGAATTTCGCGGCAATTCCTATTCGGAAAACCCTCGTTATTGGGACATAAGCCCTCGCGGCAGAAACAACCGCATGGATGCCACCTATGCCATGGGCAAATCAATCAATCCGGTGTATGGCCGTGTGGCAAGCGACATTGCCGGCAAATCATCGGTCATGGAATCTGTTTCCCGCTTCGGATTTAATCAGAACCTGTTGCCGGGTATCCCGGCCAAACCGAGCCAGGCCGGGGCCCCCGCCAACAGTCATGAACTGAGACTTATGGGAGCGGGCCTGGATCATGAAGTTAAAATTTCTCCGTTACACGCAGCGGTAATCATGTCGGCAATAGCCAACGGGGGGAAAATGATGGTTCCAGGACTGACCAGCAGCATTGTCGATAAGAATGGGGTCGAAAAAGAAACATTTACACCGCGCGAACTGCGACAGCTTGTCACACCAGAGACATCGGCATCATTAACGCGAATGCTTTCCAGCACCGTTCTCACCGGCACCTCTCGCAAAGCATTTCATGACCGCCGCGGCCGACCGCTTTTGAATGTAACGGTTGCGGCAAAAACCGGATCTATCAACGGCACAGACCCCAAAGGTCATTACTCGTGGTTTGCAGCCTTTGCACCGATACAAAACCCTCGTATCGCTCTGGTAGCATTGGTAATTAATCCTGACAAATGGAGGATCAAGGCATCTCAGGTTGGAGAACAGGCATTGGAAGAATTTTTCAGGAAATAGGAAGTTGGGCGCTATAGGTCTTCAAGCGCAACTCTCCATCCTGCATTTCGCCATAGGTACGCTGCTCCATCCAGTCACCGAGAGCCAGTACCATGAAGGACGTTTCCGGAAGCTCTTCCTGGAGGGCAAGATGGAAATGCCCGGTGACAAGCCCATCACATCCCTGTTTCTCAAGCGATCCGGCAAAATCAAGCAGGATCCGGCGGTAGTCCCAGCGGGTTGTTTTTGCCACATAACCGGCTTGACTCCGCTTTTGCAGGCGTTCTCTGATTTTTTGTGCCCATGCGGGAGGAAAATGCCTGACACTGGCAGCAACAAGACGTGTCCGCAGCAGAAATCGCAGCAACCGGTAGAGGCGATCTTCTCTGTTGATCTGATCGCCGTGACAGACGTAAAGGCGCTTCCCCTGTACCGTTTTGATGGCAGGGCCGACATGTATTTCAGCTTTTAACCGCTGCGAAAAAATCGCACCCAGATGGAAATCGTGATTTCCTTCAAAATAGACAAGCCTGCAGCCGCGCGCAACCAGCCGTTCCAAAGCATCAAGTACATCATCATATTGTGTAAAAGGATGTGACGGGAACCCCAGCCAGAAATCAAAAAGGTCGCCCATAATATAGAGAGTGTCCACCGTCCCCTCCAGCTCATGTAAAAAACTGAGCAGCAGGCGGTAATTGGTATCTTCGGGAGACACAAGATGGGCATCAGCAATAAATATGGTTCTCATGGCGCAGATTGTGCTTCGATCAACAGTAAAAAGTCAACAAGAAGAAAACAGGAGAAAACCTAGATGGCAACTATTCACAGTGTTGAAATATCATGGGAGGATCTGCTCGGCGCGTTTACCAACGGACAGCATGACAAAGCCTATTATCTTGACCGTCTGACCGGCGAAATATTCTCCGTTCCCTCTACATCCGACAACAATGAAGTACGTCAACAGCTCAAAAAGAACGGCGAGCGATTCCTGGAGATCCCTCCGTTTGACTATCGCAGCGAAAGACAGATTGTGACGGAATTTGTTGCACAGATTTCCGACATTGAATTAAGAAACCTCCTCCACACCTCACTTGCTGGCAAGAAGCCATTCGGTAAAATTGAAGACATCCTCTCGTTCTACCCGCAAGAAGAAGAGCGTTTTGCGTTATTGAAGGATCAGTTTCTTTCCAAGCGCCTAAAAACATGGATGGAAGAAAACAACCTGTTTACGGCCGATGCGATCCTGCAGGGCATCAAGCACGCCTAGGAGTCGATATGGAGCACACTCACCACGCTCATACGCCGCGCAACGATTACGGCCGTTTTATTGCGACGATTATGCTTTTCTGCCTGCTGGCAGCAGCCGGGTACGCTCTGCAACACACAATTTCATGTTTTCTGCTTTCCTGGGTCATTGCCTACCTTCTTGACCCTCTGCTTGTCAGCGTCGAACAGCGCGGCATGAAACGCCTCTACGCCCTGGGGCTTCTGTATGTCATCCTGGGAGTCCTTACCGTCTTTTTCATGGCATTCATCCTCCCGGCCATTACCATCAGCTGGAACTCTTTCATCCTTGATCTTCCCTCCTATATTCTAAAACTCAAGCAGCTTGCCCTTGAGTGGAAGAGTCTTCTCCCCGACCGCTACGGGTCAGACGAGATCCAGTGGCTGCTCGACAAGGCGTCCGGGAACGTTGATAAAGCAGCTGAAAAAGCCGGCTTATGGGTCTACGGCTTCGGGACCCGCATCTTTTTCAATCTCTTCAACATCGTTCTCTCACCGATCCTGGTATTTTTCATGCTTTATTACAAGCAGACGGTCATTGACACGGTCACCTCCTGGCTCCCTGACGGCAGACGCGACCAGATCATTGACATCGCCCACGAAGTCAACAACAGCATCGGCGGCTATCTGCGCGGTCAGGTGATGGTTTCCATCATTGTTGCGCTGCTCGCCACAGTCGCCCTGTTTATTCTCGGGATTCCTCATCCGATCTTCTGCGGCGCTTTTGCGGGGGCCGCCTCAATCCTGCCGTTCATTGGGGTAATCATCGCGACTCTTCCGGCGCTTTTCTTTGCCTGGTTCAAGTTCCAGTCTGCTGCCATGCTCGGGCAGACGACGCTTGCCTTCGGTCTGATCTACTTTGTCGAGGGGTATGTCATTAAGCCGCTGGTGTTCAAGGAATCGATGAACCTGAACCCGCTGGTAACCATCATCATGGTCATGGCTCTCGGAGAAATTCTCGGTTTTTGGGGCATCCTGCTTGCACTCCCGATAGCATCAGCCATCAAGATCACCTGGGGACATTTCGTACGGGGCGATTTCAAGCAGAGGTAACCATTCGTGAACAAGAACACCTTTACTATTACCGGAATGTCATGTGCCAATTGTGCCGCCCGGATCGAAAAGGAGCTATCCGGTCGGGAGGGGGTGCAAAGCGCCGTGGTTAATTTTGCCATGGCAGATTTGACCGTCATCCACGACCCTGCGATCATCCCTGAAGAACAGATCGTCGGGCTCGTCGAAGCGCTCGGTTATGGCATTGTCAGGCCCGAACCGGACGGCGAACTGACCTTTGGAGTCCGAGGACTGCACTGTGCTTCCTGTGTCAACACCCTTGAGAAAAAACTGCTCGAACACCCTGCCATTACTACTGCCATCATCAACCTGACCGCTGAAACCGGATTCGTCCGCTTTGATCCTGCACAACTCGGATCCGCCGACATCTTCAGCATCGTTCATGCGGCCGGCTACACCCCGGTTGAGCTGCG
This sequence comes from Pelobacteraceae bacterium, assembly GCA_041675485.1. GTDB lineage: Bacteria > Desulfobacterota > Desulfuromonadia > Geobacterales > Pseudopelobacteraceae > JACRCG01. The sequence goes on from JBAYTT010000047.1 coordinate 14,039, forward strand.
CGGGGCTGAAACAGCCCAGGATGATGACCTCCGTTCCCAGCGAAACTGGTTCATCTTCTCTCTGGCCGCCTCCCTGCCGATCATGCTCACGATGGGATTACACTCCAATCGTGCAGTGATGCAACTTAACCTGCTGCTGGCTACGGCGGTTCAGTTTTCTTCCGGCCTGATTTTCTATCGCGGAGCGTGGAGCGCCCTCAAAAACCGCAGCACCAACATGGATGTTCTGGTTGCTCTGGGAACTTCGGCAGCCTATTTTTATTCACTGGCCGCCTACTTCGGACTGCTCGGCCCGCATCGGGACATCTTCTTCGAAACCTCGGCTATGCTGATCGCATTCATCCGCCTCGGGAAATACCTTGAAGCACGTGCCCGCGGCAAAGCAAGTGAAGCGCTGAAAAAGCTGCTCCATCTGCAGGCTGACAAGGCCTGCCTGGTCACTGAAGAGGGCGAAAAAGAAGTGCCCGCCTCAGTTATTCGGGTTGGTGACGTTGTTCTGGTCCGTGCCGGAGATATCATTCCGGTTGATGGCGAAGTACTTGACGGCGGTGGTGCCGTCAATGAAAGCATGGTCACGGGTGAATCCCTGCCGGTACTGAAAAAAGCGGGCGATCCGGTTTCCGGAGCGACCGTCAGCACTAACGGTGTCATGCGCATACGGGCAACAAGGATCGGCGAGGCGACCTTGTTGTCGCAAATCATCAAAATGGTGCGCGAAGCACAGGGGGACAAGGCTCCTATTCAAAAGTTCGCCGACACTGTTTCTGCCTGGTTCGTGCCGATAGTCATACTGCTGTCGGCAGTCACTTTTTTTGTCTGGTACACTGTTCTTTCGAGTGATTTTCTGACCGCTTTCCGTTTTGCAATCGCCGTGCTGGTAATCGCCTGCCCGTGCGCCATGGGACTGGCAACACCCACTGCCATCATGGTTGGGAGCGGCATTGCCCTTGGACGCGGCATCCTTGTAAAAAAGGGCTCAGCTCTCGAAACAATCTCCCGTCTGACCGTTCTCCTGCTCGACAAAACCGGTACCCTTACCAAGGGGACACCGGAGATGACCGATCTGGTGCCGGTAGCATGCAGTGTAGACCCGGCCAAACTGCTCGAATGCCTGGCCACTGCCGAAGCATATTCAACGCACCCTCTGGCACAAGCTGCAATCGCTGCCGCACGCGAAGCGGGAATTGAACCGGGACAGGCCGATGAATTTGATGAGCGGGGAGGCATGGGAGTAACCTGCCGGTACGGGGGAATACAGCTGGCGGTCGGCAACGAGCGCCTGATGGGAGAACTTGGAATTGCGCTGACGCCGCTGGCAAAGAAAGTTTCCGAATTGACCGCAGCCGGAAAGTCTTTGGTTTATGTTGCTGCTGAAAATGCTCTGGTCGGGGTAGCGGCTTTTGCCGACACCCTTAAGCCGGAATCGGCCCACGCTGTTGCCGAATTGCGGCGCATGGGCATAACCACCTGCATGATTACCGGTGATCACGCCGATGTTGCAGCCATCGTTGCAAAACAGGCCGGAGTCGATACGTTTGAGGCCGAAGTAATGCCCGACCGCAAGCGGGAAGTGGTCAAAGAGTACCAGTCCCGCGGCATGACCGTCGGCATGGTAGGTGACGGGATCAATGATGCGCCGGCCCTTGCCCAGGCCCAGATAGGCATTGCCATCGGCGGAGGTACCGATGTTGCAAAAGAGACCGGCGATATCGTCCTGATGCGTAGTGACTTGATGGATGCAGTGCGCGCGATATCAATTGGCAGAGCAACCTTGAGCAAGATCAAACAGAACCTGTTCTGGGCTCTCTTTTACAACATTTTGGGCATACCTGTCGCAGCCGGCTTGCTCTCTACATATGGCATAACTCTCAAACCGGAATATGCCGGCCTGGCAATGGCCTTTTCGTCGGTATCGGTCGTCCTGAATTCTCTGCTGCTGAAAAGAATTAATAAAATTCTATGATATGCGTAAGTTGTCAGTCCACTGGGGGTATGAATGCTCTTTCTTACGTATGTGCGACGTTGCCTTCCCGTGAGCATTTCAGTTGCAGCAGTAGTCGCTCTCCTGGCTGGCATGTCAGTCGCAGGAGAAACCCACGGCAGTGCCACTGACAAACCTGCCTCCGAAGCCATACCCACCCCGCCAGCGATGCCACTCGTAGCCCCGGTATCGGGAAAAACCGGTTTGACCGGCGCCTACTACAAAATTGATGACAACAGCTACGCTTACTATGAAAAGCCCACAGCATGCGGGTTCCTGGTAAACGCGCCACTTGATATTGTTGACTGGCTGAAGGACAGCTTTCAGAAAAAAAATGCCCTCACCATAGCCGGGCTGACTGTCGCCACTGGCGGCCTGATCGCGGTCGATCAGGATCTGTACCGGGTGGCCCAGGATGCCGGGCGCAGCCTCAACATTTCAGCCGACAGCAAAATGGGACGGGCGTGGCCCGGATCGCCAATCCAGTATCCGACCGACTTCGGATCAGCGCTTTACTATCTCGGAGACGGCATGATTCCGATTTTCATAACAGTCGGCATGTTCAGCTACGGAATGGTTACCTCGGACATCAGGAGCGTGCAGACCTCCAGCCAACTGGCGGAAGGACTGCTTTCCGTTGCTATTGTCGTCCAGACCATCAAACGCTCCACCGGACGGGAGACCCCGGCCAGCTCGACGCAATCGGGCGGGAGATGGCGGCCCTTTCCAAGTTTTAGTGCATTCGGCAGCAACACACCAAAGTACGACGCGATGCCATCAGGGCACCTGGCAACAGGAATGATGACTATTACCATTCTTGCCGATAATTACCCTGAATACACCCTTATCAGGCCGATCGGCTACGGCTTGATGACTCTGCTCGGTTTTCAGATGATGAATAATGGTGTCCACTGGGCCAGCGATTACCCCATTGCACTGGCAATCGGATATGGACTTGGCAAAGTTGCGGTATCACACGGCCGGAAAGTGGTTTCTGCAGCGGACGTCCCGGACAAAACCTCTAAAAACTCACTCTTCACCGAGATGTCGCTACTCCCAATACCGATAAAAAATGGCGGGGCGCTTTTCATGGTTGCAAAATTTTAACGCTCAAGGATATCACATGTCCGGAACAATCCTGACTACATGTTTAACCAGATCACGCAGAGGAGTTATCTGCATCGTTGTCCTGCAGATGTTCCTGTCAACACTTCCCGCGCATGCCGAGACAGTGACCGAAACAAACAACGAACAGGTCGCGACAGTATCCGAAGCGGCGAAAAGCGAGCCGAGCCCTCCCTTGATCACAGAGGTAGCACACCCGCACAGAATCACCGGGGAATATGTCAAGGGGTACTTCACCGACACCGGGAGGATACTGGTGTCACCGACCAACTGGGACGGAAACGACTGGCTGAAAGCCGGCCTGGTCATTGGGGCAACGTCAGGACTGCTTTTAGCGGATACCGACATCAAGAACTTCGCACAAAGAAACCAGAGTTCAACGGGCAAGAGCATTGCCTCTGTCGGGAATGCTCTTGGCAATCCGCTCTACACGGTGCCGCCACTCGCCCTGCTATACCTGTATTGCCATTTCAATGATGACGCGAAAGCGCGCCGGGCATCCCTGCTTGCGGTGGAAAGCCTCGCCATCAGCGGAGTTTTCACCTGGACCCTTAAGTTCACAGCCCAGCGACCCCGCCCGTATACCGAAGAATCATCAACCACCTGGAACGGTCCCAGCCTCAAGAGCTCCGATACTTCCTTTCCATCCGGTCACACAACAGCTGCATTTTCGATTGCGTCCGTCCTCGCCGAAGAATACAGCAACAATCCTTTTGTTCCACCGATTGCCTACGGGTTAGCCACACTTACGGGACTGGCACGCATCTATGACAACAAACATTGGGCCTCGGATGCTTTCTTCGGGGGGGCAATCGGCTACTTTGTCGGAAAAGCTGTTGTCAGCTACCATACGTCAAAAAACACTTCCGCCCTGAAGATCCTGCCGACCGTCAGCCAGCAGGGCTTTGGGCTGATGGCCGAATACAGGTTTTGACGAATCCGCTGTACGTTGTTCTTCACCAGAAGCCCGCACATATCCAATCCTCTCAAGGACGACCTTTTCTGACCTGAAGTTGCCAAGGGAGCGTTGCATGGTAGACTCCGTAACAGGGCAATTCCCTCACGAGAGGTCTCCCATGCACACCCAGCGGAAGACGACCGATTTTACAGATGCAGGCAGCCTCCTTTCCCGGAGAATACGGCTCTTTTCCTGGATACTGGTCGTCTGTTGGACTCTTGTTATCTCTGCTTCATGGCTCTGGAATTTTCGTGCAGAGCAGAAGGTCTTCCTCAAAGTGGCCCTGGCTGAAGCGCGCGCCGTAATAGAGAGGGATGCACTGTATCGCCGCTGGGGCTCGTCTCATGGCGGCGTATATGTTCCTGCCTCCTCCCGGACCCCCCCCAATCCATATCTTACCCACGTACCGGAACGCGATATTCTCACCCCGTCTGGAAAGCAACTCACTCTCATAAATCCTGCCTACATGACCCGCCAGGTCAATGAACTTGCCGAGGAAAGAAGTTCTTTTCTCGGACGTGCTCATATCACCAGCCTGAAACCGCTCCGGCCTGAAAACGCTCCCGACCAATGGGAACGTAACGCACTCCTTTCATTTGAAAACGGAGCCCACGAGGTCAGCACCGTTGCAACCATGGATGGCAAACCGTATATGCGGCTTATGAGACCTTTTGTAACCGAACAGCCATGCCTCAAATGCCATGCTTCGCAGGGATATATCCTCGGATCCGTCCGTGGAGGAATCAGTGCTTCAATACCGATTCAACCGCTGCTTGATGCCAGCCGCGGGCAGATCTTCGGTTCTCTTGCTTTTCACGGCATGATCTGGATTCTGGGCCTGGGAGCGACCGGAATAGGGACACGCCAGCTTGCACGAAACGTTCAGGCACAACAGAAGGTCGAAAACGAGCTGCACCAGCAAGCTCTGCAACTGGAAGAGGAGATTGCCGAACGCCAGGTGGCCCAGGAGTCGCTTCAGGAGAGTGAATCGCATCTGAGAATAGTCGCTGATTATTCCACAAACTGGGAATACTGGCGCCTACCCGGCAACAGGTTCCTTTACAATTCGCCATCGGTAACAAATTTGACCGGATACAGCATCAATGAATTCAGCACGGACAGTGAACTTATCTATTCGATCGTACACCCGGATGACCGCGTACTGTTCCGGGATCACATTCATATCACTGATTCTCACGGGCAGATCCTGCCACTTGAAATCCGGATAGTGTGCAAAAATGGTGACGTACGCTGGATCAGTCACGTGTGCCGGGAGGTATTCGCACCGAACGGCCAGTCATGGGGATGGCGTGCCAGCAATCAGGATATTACCGAACGCAAACAGATGGAACACGAACTTTTCGAACAGACCGAAGAACTGGAAGAAGAAATTGCCGAACGAGAGGCAGCACAAGCAAACCTCGAAGAACTGAACCATACATTGGAGGCACGCATCAATGAGGCGGTCTCCGAGTTGCGGCTCAAGGATCAAACCCTGATCCAGCAGGGCCGTCTTGCGGCCATGGGTGAAATGATCAACAACATCGCCCATCAATGGCGGCAACCGCTCAACAATGTCGGCCTCATAATACAGAACATGCTTTTTTCGTACGACTCCGGTGCCATATCGCATGACGAATTTGCTCGGGAAACAAAAAAGGCGATGGATGTCATCATGCAGATGTCTCAAACAATTGATGACTTCCGCAATTTTTTCCGTAAAGATAAACAGAAAAGCGGTTTCATTGTCAGCAAAGTGGTCCGTAAAACCCTGGAGTTTGTCTCATCCGCACTCGAGAACCACAATATTCAGGTTGAATTCGAAGAGGATGAAGATGTCACCACCATCGGCTACCAGAACGAGTATGCGCAAGTGTTGCTCAATATACTCTCTAATACCCGTGAAGCCTGCATCGAACGCAACACTTCAAGGCCACGCGTCACTATCCGCGTAACGAGCGAAAACGGGAGCTCAGTCGTGTATATCCGGGACAATTGCGGCGGCATTGAGGACGATATCCTTCCCAAGATTTTTGACCCATACTTTACTACCCGTTCACCGGACAGAGGGACGGGCATCGGCCTTTACATGTCCAAGGTGATTATTGAACAGAACATGGGCGGTCATCTGACTGCCCGTAATACCGATGAAGGAGTAGAGTTCCGGATAGAGGTATAAAGCGGTACTTGGAAAAACAATTGGGTGATCAGCAAACTGGCCGGCAAAAAGATTCCTCTTGAATCGCCGCAATCGTTGATGTCTTTGACGCCCTGACCTCCGTGCGTCCCTACAAACGGGCCTGACCGGAGGATGAAGCGGTGGATGAAATACGGAAGCAGGGCGGGATTCATTTTGATCCGGAACTGGTGGAGCATTTTATGACGATCCTGCCGGGTGTGCACAAGATCGGAAAAAGTTTCTCCGAACCGTGACCTTTGGACAGTAGCATCTGTCACAACCAATGCCTGGGGTAGGAGCGGTGATACACCACATTATTCGTAAAGACCGCCGTAACAAGCAGGATCAGGGCCCCGGCCAGCACCGGCAGCACGATGAATTCCGGGCCGACGGCTCCTTGTATTCCGATCAGGGCGGTGGCTCCTCCCGGGGGATGGGTTGTGTGAGTCATGTTCATCACAAAAATAGCCAGCCCGACTCCAACAGCCATGGCCTGAGGCGTTGAACCGAACAGAGCGACCACGATAACCGCGACCACGGCAGAGACAAGATGCCCTCCGACCAGATTGCGAGGCTGTGCCAGCGGCGAGTCGGTA
>JBAYTT010000048.1:0-20595 GCA_041675485.1 Pelobacteraceae bacterium
CGCTCCACCCCGCACGAGACGGGCGACAAAGCGGTGTCCTCCCCGCAGCGCAATCCGCTCTTCAGCGTCTGCTGCCGCCAGTTCCCGCAGCAGGGCGGCCAACTCGTCAGCGCCCGGCCGGGGAGAGAGATCCAGCAGCGTGCAGCAAAGCTCCGGCACCTCGGCAGCAACGCTGGCGCCAAAGCCCCACTGGGCCGCCCCCTCCGGATGGATCTCTTTCTCCATGCCGGTGGGATCATGGACGGCAGCGGTAACAAGGAAAAGCCGCGGGGTGATCCGCGCCGCCAGAAGCGCCCGCACCAGGTTGAGATTGACGTTCAGGGAATCGCCCAAGAGCGAGATGACTCCGGTCAGAGGGGAACCGCTCTCGTGCGGTTTTTCCAGAACCCTTCGCAGTTCTTCACTTGAGAGGTTTCCGGTTGATGCCGCCACCTCTGTCAACTCGACCCCGCTCCCCTTTATCGCCGCAACCAGGGCTGAACAGAAGGGGGACTGGTCCGTCAACACCAGCCATCTGCCGCGTGGGGAGGCAAGAGCGCCGCCAAGGGGGAGTTCCCGCCAGAGCTGGCGATACAGAAGCGTCGAGAGGGCTGAATGGGTTCCGGACGCCACCGGATCGTCACCGGCAACGGATAACCGGTCAGGTGTTCCACCGCCACCCGGCTCACGCACCGGATTCATGATGTAGCGCTCGCGCTGAAACGGATAGGTCGGGATTGAAGCCACCCCCGCACGGTACGGTGCGTCATACCCCTTCCAGTCGATGGCGGCACCGGCGGCAAACAGTTCGCCAAGCGCTCCGGTCAGGGTTGACCAGGGGGAAACTCCCCGCTTGAGTGAAGCGACGGAGCGGCAGACCGTTCCGGCGCCCTGGCGCACGAATGAGGAGAGGGTTGCGCTTGCACCGACCTCCAGAAACAGGTCGTGCCCCAGCTGTTTCAGGTATTCGATCGAATCGCTGAAGCGGACCGCGCCGCGCAGATGCTGCCGCCAGTAGGCGGCTGTCCGGAGATCGCCCCCCTCGGCCGCTCTGCCGGTGACATTGGAGATGACCGGCACGCGTGGTTCATGAAAGGCCAGGGTGGCGGCAACCCGTTCAAATTCATCGAGCGCCGGCTCCATCAGATGGGAATGGAAGGCGTGGGAGACGGTCAGATACTGGGAGGAAACGCCCTGCTGCTTGAGCGCCTCCAGCGCTGCGGCAACGCCCTCCTGTTCTCCCGAGATTACCACCGTTCCGGGGGAGTTGACCGCCGCCACCGAGACGCGCCCCGCATACGGCACAAGCAGCGGCAGCGCCTTCGCCTCGGGACAGAGTACCGCGGCCATGACGCCTCCGGCAGGGAGGGCGTTCATCAGGCGGCCCCGGTGAGCCACCAGGGTAACAGCATCCTCCAGGGAGAGCACACCGGCAATGCAGGCGGCAACGAATTCGCCGATGCTGTGCCCCAGTACCGCCGACGGCACAACGCCCCATGATTGCCAGAGTTGGGCCAGGGAATATTCCAGGCTGAAGATGGCCGGTTGGGTGTAGATGGTGCGGGCCAGTTCCTCCTCGCTGCCGCCATGCATCAGATCGCGGCTGGACAGGCCGAGCAGCGGGGCAAAGAGCGCGTCGCACCGGTCAAGGGACTCGCGGTAGAGCGGCGACGTTTCGTACAGTTCCTTCCCCATTTCCGGGTACTGGGACCCCTGGCCGGTGAAAAGAAAAACCGGGCCCCGTGCGTCAGCCACCGGGGCTGAACGGTGGTACAGACCTGCTGTTGTCCCCTGACCGGCAAAGAGCGACAACCGGTGCGCCAACTCGTGCGGCGTTGTTCCGGCAACGGCCAGGGCGGCTGGGAACCGGTTCCTGCCAGTGGCGGCGCTGTTACAGATGGCGGCAAGCGAAGGGAGATCGGGACCCGCCAGGTATTCGGCGTAACGCCCGGCAACGGCACGCAGCGCAGTTTCATCGGCAGCGCTCATGATCAGCAGATGGCCGGTGCGCCCGTCCGTGAGCCGCGGTTTCTCGGGCAGCGGCGCTTCCTCAACTATGACATGGGCATTGGTGCCGCTGAAACCGAAGCCGCTGATGCCTGCCCGCCGGGGACGCGCCGAACGCTGCCAGGACGCGCCGCCGGAAACCACCTTGAGCGGCATATCGCCCCAGGCGACATGGGGATTGGGAGTGGAGAAGTGGAGATGGGGCGGGATCATCTCCCGGTTCAGGGCCAGCACCAGCTTGATAAGGCCGGCAACTCCGGCGGCAGCCTCAAGGTGGCCGATATTGGTCTTGGCCGAACCGATCAAGAGCGGGTGAGACGCGTCACGCCCTTTCCCGAAGGCAGCGGCAAGCGCCTCCACCTCGATCGGATCACCCAGCGGGGTGCCGGTGCCATGGGCCTCGACATAGTCGATATCACCCGGTTGCAGGGCGGCAGCCTCCAGGGCGGCGCAGATGACCCGCCGTTGAGCCAGGCCGTTGGGGGTGGTAAAGCCATTGCTCCGGCCGTCGTTGTTGAGAGCGCTCCCCTTTACCAGCGCCAGGATCCGGTCATCATCCCGCCGGGCCGTTTCCAGCCGTTTCACGACGATCATGCCGCACCCTTCCCCCCTGCCGTAGCCGTTGGCGCTGGCGTCAAAGGTCTTGCAGCGCCCCTCCGGGGAGAGGGCCCGCAGCTTGCAGAAGGCGATCAGCGGCTCCGGCGCCAGCATCAGGTTTACTCCTCCCACCAGCGCCATATCGCACTCGCCGGCCTTGAGCGAGCTGCAGGCCAGGTGCAGGGCCACGAGCGAGGAGGAACAGGCGGTATCCACCGGGATGCAGGGGCCTTCGAGCCCCAGGGTGTAGGAGATCCGCCCGGCAGCGGTGCTGAAGGTGATGCCGGTCATCGAATAGGGGTCTATCAGGGAGGGATCGCCTGAATTGAGGTGGGCGCATTCGTAGTCGCTGCTGGAGATGCCGATGAACACGCCGGTGCGGCTCCCCTGGAGTGAGGCCGGGTTGATTCCGGCATGTTCCAGCGCCTCCCAGGCGACCTCCAGCAGCAGTCGCTGCTGCGGATCGAGCGCCCTGGCCTCTTTCGGCGAAATGCCGAAAAAACGGGGGTCGAAATCGTAGGGGGAGCAGTCCAGGAAACCGGCCTCGCGGATATACATCATGCCGGGAGTCTCGGCATTTTCGTCAAAATAGCGGGAGGCGGGCCAGCGCTCCGAAGGTATCGGGGATACGGCGTCACGACCTTCCGACAACAGCCGCCAGTACTCATCCGGAGAGTTGGCTCCCCCCGGCAGACGGCACCCCATGCCAATAATGGCCACCGGTTCATTTTTATTGAGGCGATCAATCTCGCCCACCAGTTGTTCTATGGTGGAGGAGGCTTTTTTCAACGCCTCCTGATACATGGCAAGGTCTGACATTATATTTCCCGGAGTTATCAATAAATAGATGCTTCCACGTAGGTTGGGCAAAGCGAAGCGTGCCCAACAGAATCGGCGGCAATATCACTCAAACCTTACCACCCCCGACCCCTCCTAAAACAGGAGGGGAGAAAAGCTCCCTCCTTCCTGTTAAGGAGGGGGTTGGGGGTGGTTACTGACTATCCTATCAGCCCCTTAAGCTCCGCCAGCAGATCCCGGGCGGAATCCGTAATATCGGAAAGTGCAGCAACCGGGAGCGGTTCCGGCGATAACGCCAGGTGCTCGTCAAGCAGATGGCCGGCCAGACCGGAAAGCGTGGGGATGTTGAACAGGGTGGCCACGGTCAGATTGACGCCGAGATCCTTGACTACCGTATTGCGCAGGTCAACCGCCATCAGGGAATCCAGCCCCAGTTCCACCAGCGGAGTTGCGGTATCCAGACGTTCCCCGGCCAGGCCGATCACCTCGCCGGCCCGCTGCTGCAGATGCTTTGTCAGCAACGCCATGCGCTGCGCGGGGACCGCATCCTGCAGTTCAAGCAGGATGCGGGAGCGATCGTCGGCCGCTGCCGTATGCTGCTGTTCCCGCGACGTGACCCCGGACAGGAATCCGCCCGCCGGAAGTTTTCCGGCCTCCCGGTAGCGGTTCCAGTCGCACTGAATTGCGGCGCCGCAGGAAACGTCGCTGTACAACAATAATTGCTCCAGAAGCGGGAAAAGGGTATCCGCGGGGATGAAACCGAACCCCTGCCGTTCCACCAACCGCCGTACCGTGTCGGATGATTCGGCCATACCGCCGCCGGAGAGCGGCCCCCAGGCTATGCTGAGCGCGGGAAGCCCCTGACTGCGGCGCAACTGGGCCAGGCCGTCCAGAAATGCGTTGGCCGCGCAGTAGCCACCCTGCCCCCGGTTGCCGAGCAGGGCTGCCGCCGACGAAAAGAGGACGAAATGGTCAAGGTTCAAGCCGGCGCAGAGCCGGTGCAGATGCCATGCGCCAGACGCCTTCGCCCCCAGCGACTTCTGAAGCCGCGTTTTGTCGAGGGATGAGAGCGGCGCGTCATCGAGCAGACCGGCCAGGTGGAAGACACCGGCCAGGGGAGGCATGGTTGCGCCGATGGCACTGAGCAGGCGTTCGAGATCGTCAGCCGAGGCTGCATCAGCCTTCATGAAGACAACGGTTACGCCGTTGGAGGCCATGGCCGCGATGCGTTCGGCCGGCTCTCCGGCCGGCTCGTTGCGACCGGCCAGGCAGAGATGACGCGCCCCCGCCCGGCAGAGCGACTCGGCCAGGGTCAACCCCAGAGCACCGGTGCCGCCGGTAACAAGGTACGAGGCATCGTCCCGGAACAGCGGCGCACTCTGCCCGTTCTTCACCGGCAGCCGTTCCAATCGTGGGGCAAACAGCCTGTCATCATTCAGGGCAACTTCCCTCTCATCACCCGGCGCCGCCATGAAGGTTAGCAGCTGTTCGAGCGCCCGGCCGCCGGGAAGAACGTCCAGGTCAGCCATCCCCCCCCATATCTGCGGATACTCAAGGGCGGCAACCCTGCCAAGCCCCTGAAAAGCGCTCTGGAGCGGATTGGACCGGCTTCCTTCCAGGGCGGCCGCCCCGCTGGTCACCAGCCAGAGTTTCACCCTCCCGGAGAGCGCGAGTTCTTCCCCAACCCCGGAAATCAGGGCCGAGATGCCGAGGAGCTGTTCCGGCAGGCTTTCAACGCCTGTTTCCGGTTCGGCAGACGGCGCAACGAGCAGGATCGTTACCCCGGCGCTGTTCCGGGAATGCACAACAGATTCGCTCACGGCAGCTTTGGGGGAAACCTGTGTGCAGGAACACCCCAGTGCGCTGATGGCGGAGGCCAGAGAGTTTGCCTCGGCGGAAGCACCGATAACCAGATAGTGGCCGGCGGTTCCTGGTTCCTGAGTTACACTCCCCCTCCCTTGACGGGAGGGGGTTGGGGGGTGGGTGAAGGCGCCATCACCAGATACCATGGCAACTTCCCCCCCACCCTGACCCTCCCCCGCCGGGGGGGAGGGAAGTTGTGCAATTCCATGTAACGGCTGTTCCAGAGTGCGCCAGACCACCTGATAAAGCAGCTCTGCCGTGTTCTCGGCGGCGAACATGGTCCTGCGGTCGGTACGCCGCAGGCTGAAGCCCCCCACATTCATCAGCAGCGCCCCTTCGGGCGAATAGACCCGCACCTCCGCTTCAATGGCGTCACCGGTAGTGCGGGAGCGGGAATGGCACCATAGTTCCGGTCCGAGTGGCGCGGCAAAAATTATTTCCTGCGCCCCCATCGGGATGTAGATACGTTCGCCCCCTTCAATTGCCTGGCGGAATTCTTTCGAGGCGGCTCCCATGCTGTGCAGGATGGCATCCATGAGACCCGGGTCCGGATCACCCGGACGGCTCACCCCTTCCAGACGGCAGAGCGATTCTTCGCTGCCGGCCAGGATTTCACGAATCCGTTGATAGGATGGGCCCACCTTGTACCCGGCCGCGATAAAGGCATCATAGAACGCCTCCGGCTCAAGGGCTTCTGTGCAGCGCTGCCTGATGAGGTCAAGCGGTTCGCCGGCAAAGGGTGCAGCGGTCGCAGCGACCGTACCAAGGCAATGTTCCTGCCAGGGCGCGCCGGTCTCCCCGCCTGCGCGGCTGACAATACGTGCGGAGCGCCCTCCGTCGGAAGGAGCCCCCAGGATGACTTGCACCTCCCGCCCCTCTTCACCGACCAGCAGGGGACGGATAAAGTGGACATCCCGCAACACGACCATCGTTCCGGCATCATCGGCCGCCTGGCGAGCCGCGGCAGCGATCATGCAGAGATGGGCGGCCGCCGGTGACAGGACCCGGTCGAAAATGACATGCTCGGCCAGGAAGCGGGGGGTGCCGGGGGTGAAGGTGGTCGAAAAGAGTACGCCCCCGCCAAGGGCCGGAGAGTCAATACGGTTGCCGAGCAGCGGGTCGCCACCTCGCTGAGCGGATAAACCGGAGGATGAACCGGCGCAAACGGCAGGCGGCTGCGGCTCGGTCCAGTATGAGGTGCGCTGGAACGGATAGACAGGAAGCTGGGCCTGGCGATTGCCATGGCCACGGTAATAATCGCGGGCAGAGGCAGCCCCCTGTTCCACCAGGGTGCACACGCTGCCGGAGATGTGCAGCAGATCATCCTGACCGGAACGAAGGCTTGGAAGCCAGGCAATGCGCGGATCCGCGGAGAGCGACTTGCCGAAGCCGCACAGGATCGGGGTCGAACCGATTTCCACAAAAGTGGAGTATCCCTGTTGCAGCAGGGTCTCCAGGGCAGCGCCGAACCGGACCGGTTCCCGCAACTGGCGCCGCCAGTAGCCGGGGGAGCGGAAATCGTCGCCGGCGGCAATCCTGCCGGTAAGCCCGGATACCATGGGGATTGAGGCAAAAGATGGTGTGACAGCGGCGGCTGCCTGCTCAAACGCGTCAAGGATCGGATCCATCACCGGAGAATGGAACGGGTGGGAAACCTGGAGATAGCGGGCCTGCCTCCCCTGCTGTTCCATCCGGGCGACTATCTGCTGCACCGCCTCGCTCCGGCCGGATATCACGACACTCTGGTTCGTGTTGAGGGCGGCAATCGCAACGCTGTCCGCCATTTCCGCCACCAGCGGCACGATCTCCTCCTCGGTGGCCGGCAGAGAGGCCATCACCCCTCCGGAGGGGATGGAATCCATCAGGGCTGCCCTGTGGGCCACCAGCTGTACGGCATCCTCCAGCGCCAGTACACCGGCGACGCAGGCAGCGGCAAATTCGCCGATGCTGTGGCCGGCAGCGGCGGCAGGTATGATCCCCCACGACTTCCAGAGGGCGCAGAGCGCATATTGCAGGGAAAAGATGGCAGGCTGGGTGTAGAGCGTGCGAGCCAGCAGTTCCGCATCAGCGCCATGCATGATCTCGCGTATCGAGCGACCCAGATGGGGGGCAAACAGCCGGTCGCACCGGTCAAGCGCCTCGCGGTACACCGGCCACCCCTCATAGAGCCCCTTCCCCATGCCGGGATATTGGGACCCCTGACCGGTAAACAGGAACACCACCCCTTTTCCACCGGCGGCGGGCTGCGGTGCCGGCTCCTTTGCCAGGCGTTTTTTCAGACGATCGGCCAGTTCGCTCTTGTTCCGCCCCGAAACCGCCAGGCGCTCGGGAAAACGGCTGCGGCCAAAGGCTGCGGTAGCGCAGACATCGGCAGGCGCGGCATCGGTGGTTGCAAGGTGATCGATATAGCGGTCGGCCAGATCGCGCAGGGCTTCAGGGGTGCGGGCAGAGATATCCAGAAGCTGGCAGGGGGGAGATGCGACTGAATCTTGAACAGCGGGCAGCGGCGCTTCCTCCACGATCAGATGGGCGTTGGTCCCGCTGAAGCCGAAGCCGCTGATACCGGCCCTGCGGGGTGATGACGATGCTTCCCAGGGGGTTGATTCGGTGACCACCCGCAGCGCAACCGTATCCCAGGGGATGTGCGGATTGGGGGTGCCGAATCCGGGCTGGGCGGGAATCCGTCCGTGGCGCAGGGACTGAATCACCTTGATCAGGCTGGCCATGCCGGCAGCCCCCTCCAGGTGACCAATGTTCGCCTTGACCGAACCGAGCAGCAGGGGGTTGCCGGGAGTGCGCCCATCACAATAGACGCCGCTGATGCCGGAGACTTCCACCGGGTCACCCAGGGGGGTGCCGGTGCCGTGGGCCTCCACATAGCGTATATCAGCCGGAGTAAGCCCTGCGTCAGCCAATGCCTTGCGGATGACCTGCTGTTGCGCCAGTCCGCTCGGCGCGGTAAAGCTGGAGCTGGCGCCGTCCTGACCGATGGCGCTACCCTTGATGACCGCCAGGATGGTGTCGCCGTCACGACGGGCGTCCGACAGACGCTTGAGCAGCACCGCGCCGCACCCTTCTCCCCGTGCGTAGCCGTTGGCGGATGCATCGAACGACTTGCAGCGCCCATCCGGAGAGAGCGCCCCCAGCTTGGAAAAATACACAAAATGGTGCGGGGTCAGCAGCAGGTTTACCCCTGCTGCCATGGCGGCATCGCATTCGCCGTGACGCAGCCCCTGGCAAGCCAGGTGCAGCGCTACCAGCGATGACGAACAGGCGGTATCGACCGAAAGATTGGGTCCGGTAAAATCGAAGACATAGGAAATTCTCCCGCCGGCGGAGCTGGCCATGGAGCCGGACCCGGAGTAGGCATCGATCCGGTCCATGCTGCCGGAATGGATGTTGGCGGCCTTGTAGTCATCGCAGCAGATACCGAGATACACGCCGACATTCTCTCCCTTGAACTGTTCCACCGGGATATTGGCCTGCTCCAGGGTCTCCCAGGCAACCTCAAGCAGGAGACGCTGCTGGGGATCAAGCCCTCTGGCCTCACGAGGGGGAATGCGGAAAAACGGTGCATCGAACTGGTCGAGCCGGTCAGGGACGAGAAAGCCTCCCCGTTTGACATAGCTGGTACCCGGCCTCTCGGGATCGGGGTCGTAATACACCCCGGTATCCCAACGGGTGGCCGGAACCTCGGACATGGCCATTTCACCGTTGTCAATCAGGCGCCAGAACTGGTCGGGCGAATTGGCTCCGCCGGGGAAACGGCATCCCATGCCGACTATCGCAATCGGCTCATTGGCCTCGACTGTGGAGTTCCGTTTACTTGAAGTGGTTACCGGCGTGATTTCGCCGGTGACAAGGCGCAGCAGGTGACCGGCAAGAGCTCCGGGGGAGGTGTGATCGAAAAGCAGGGTAACCGGCAATGACATCCCGATGTTTGCTTCTAATATCCTGACAATCCGGATACTCATCAGGGAATCAACCCCCAGGTCAAAAAAACCGCTCCGTTCGTCAGCAACGCTGAGAGCACCGGAACTTGCCGCAGCAACGGCAGCGCCGATCAAACGCACAATTGCAGCGCGATCCGGGACGGGAGCATCAGGATGCGGTGCCCCTGACAGGGAACGGAGTGTCCCGGCAGAGCGTCGTTCATCATCGTTCAGCAGGTCCCAGGAAATGGCAACGCCGCACTTCTCCAGTGAAAGCAGCGTCCGCATCAGGTCGTCGATTGTACCGGAATCCCGTTCCATGGTGCCTGCGGCATACGACAGAGTGCCTGCATCCGCAAAACATTCGGCAAGAGCGGTTTGGAGGAGCGGATGAGGAGAAATCTCCAGAAAATGTGTTGTTCCATCCTTCAACATGGCGGCGATGGCCGGGGCGAACCGGACCGGTTCCCTGATATGGCTCACCCAGTACGCTGAGTCAAAATCCCCGGATGACGCCTGCCCGCCACGCAGGGAAGAATATATCGGTATTGATGCCGGGCCGGGCCTGACACCTTCGATAGCACGGCGCAGCTCGTCCAGGGCAGGCTCCACCTGGGAGCTATGAAACGCTACGTCACTGTTGAGGATGCGGTGAAACACCCCTCCCGCTTCCAGAAGAGCCAACAATTCATCCATCCCGCCGGAGCCGGAAACCACCGTGGAACGAGGCCCGTTGAGCGCCGCGACAGAGAGCGGCAGGTGGTGCGTCGTAATCAGCTCCTCTGTCTCCCGGAACGGAAGGGCAACAAAAACCATCCTTCCCGCCCCCTCCACCTGGCGCATGACCCGGCCATGGGCTCCCAGAAGAAGCATGGCATCCTCCCGGGAAAGTACGCCCGCACCATACGCTGCGGCAACTTCGCCACCGCTGTGCCCGATCACCGCGTCAGGAACAATCCCCCACGATGCCAGCAGGGAAGTGAAGCCCATCTGAATGGCGAATGTGACCGGATGGGCAATCCAGGGAGTATTAAGACGCGATGAATCCGTTTCCCGGAGGATTTCTTCCACAACGGAAAAGCCGGTATGCTGTTTGATGGCGGGATCGAGTTCTTCAACGGTTCTCCGGAAGAGCTCGCTGCTCCTGAAAAGCTTCTGCCCCATGCCCTTCCATTGGGCCCCCATCCCGGAATATATGAAGGATGTTCTGGTCATGTAATCCCCCCGGCTATCTCATCAGCGATGTAACATCGGGAAACCTGAAAGGAGCCCCGCCATTTTTTTTCACTGCCCTGGTCACAGCAGCATCTTGAGAAAGAACGCCAAGTAGCCCGTTGATGATGGCCGTATTGGGATCTGCCACGGAATCACTTTTCCCGGCCGTCGTTTTGTAGAGGGTGTCAATTCCGGACTCTATTGCTATGACGAGATTATTGGGGTCATTTTCTACAAACGAATATTTGTTTGTCATGCACACTATGTAGATATCAAGAGGCGCGTACCAGTACAGTGCAATATTGTATCCCGCAAACTGGCCGCCATGACCGAACATGACATCTTGTACCCGCGCAATGCCGCGACCGTACTGGAATGAGGTTGCATTGTCGAGCGGCGCGGCCTGGATCCATTTACCCCCCTCCTGCCCTGACTGCACCCGGGATTTCATGATGAATTCGGCATAGGTGAGCAGGTCTTTGGCGCTGGAAATCATGCCGCCGGTCGTCCAGGGATATGAAGGGTCAATATCGGTAAAATCTTCGAGTATGCCATCACCGCTCACCCATCCGGCCGCAGTCAAATGGAAGGTCAGCAAGGCATCTTCCACCGGGGCCATGTACGATGCGCTGTTGAAATAATCCGTATAGCCATGGACGTGGCTTGGATTACGAAACGTCTTTGTTGTCGGAAGGTAGGTATCCGCAAGGCCGAGCGGGTCTATAATCAGACGCTTTATCTCGGATTCGACGGAGGTGCCGCTTATTTTTTCGATAAGCAGACCAAGCAGATAATAATTGGTATTGGAATAGTGATAACTGGAACCGGGGGCGAAATAGGGGTTGGTTCCATACGGGTTACCGATGGAACTGACGTTGTTGAATACGGGAACCTTTATGGACGTTGGCGGATTGAAGGTGTTGGCAAAAGTCAGGATCTTGTCCTGGGGGGAAATCGAGTGGTTCCATGGTGCCTGGCCAAGATCCTTGACGAACGTGTTCATGGGAAGTCCGGCAGTAGGACCTCTGCCATTTAACAGACCGGCATCCGAGGTGACGTAGCTGTACAGGCCGCTGGTATGGTTGAGCAGCATATTGATGGTTATCTTGTCTTTATTGGCTTCGTTTTTCCCGGTCAATGCCCCCGGCAGGTAATATTCAACACTTTTGGTTAAATCGATCTTCCCTTCCTGGGCCAGCTGAAGCACCACCTGTGCTACGAACATTTTGGTGATGCTGGCGATGCGAAAAGGCATATCGGCCTTCATGGCGCTCTTTTGGCTGTTGTTGGTCACGTCAATTTCGGCTGAACCGGTTGCGTAGTACCAGAGTTGATAGCCATTCATTTTCACCGCGACTATCGCGCCCGGAATACCCGCCGGTGTTCCGTAGTTTGTCATGTAATCATCAACCGTTTTTTCCAGCGCGGCTGATGTTTTCCCGGTTACCGGCGGCGCTGTCGCGGCATTGCCCGAAATGTACGTACTATCACTGCACCCGCAGACAGACAGCAGCACGGCACTGCACGCCCACAGAACCAACAGCCTTGTTAGTGATCGGATCTGCTGCATAATAGAGTCTCCTTCCAAGTAGGGGCGTATTGCATACGCCCTGGTGGCATTGGCAGTTTTGCTGCTTCGTAGCAGCATGGGCGCAAGCATTGCGCCCCTACCGGAAAAAGGGAGCATCCTCCGGCCGTAGCGGTCTCAGATCGGTAAACCATTCCGCCTTTTCATCGTAGACCGCAAAGAACGTGCGCAAGACCTGCCCGGCATCCGGTGTCTGAAGATAGCGGAGCAGAAGCGACTTTTTCCCCTTGTGTTCCTGTACGTCCAGCACCTGCACCTTTCCGTGCGGAGTTGACATGCAGGGACCGCGTACCGTGCGGCAGATTCCGCTTACCGTGCCGTAGGCTTCACGAAAAATATCCAGTGTTTGAACAAGCGGCAGTGCAAAGTAATGACGTGCGCCGGTATCCCGCACCACAAACTGGTAGTAAGGGATGATGCCAAGCCTGACCTCTTCCTGCCAGAGATCGGACCATATCGCCGGATCATCGTTGATATGCCGTAGCAACGGCGATTGCGCCCGGATCTCTGCGCCTGTTGCCCGGATGCGTGCGACAGCCCGCCGTGCGGCTTCCGTTGAGAGTTCGCGGGGATGATTGATGTTGGCCACGATGGCAACATGCTTCCCCTTGGCAATGATCTTTTCAAACAGCATGAGGAGTGAATCGGCATCCGGGTCGGTCAGAAAACGATACGGCCAGTAGGTAATCGCCTTGGTTCCGAACCGGATCGCTTTCAGATGGGGAATCTCCGCCGCCAGTATCCTGTCAACGTAGCCGGCAACGATATCGGACTTCATAAACAGCGGATCCCCTCCGGTGAAGAGAATGTCCCGCACCTCTTCATGGTGCGAGACATAACTGATCAGGGATTCCACATCGGTACTGGTAAATATCTCCTCTTCATCCCCCACAAACTGAAGCCAGCGAAAACAGAACGTGCAGTGCGCATGACACATCTGCCCTTCAGCAGGAAAGAACAGGACGGTTTCAGGATACGAATGAACAATCCCCTGCTGTTTTCTGCCGCCGATTGCAGGCAGGGTGCCGCCCATGGTCTGCACGGTGTGCGGATTCAACTCAAAGCGGATCGACTGCACCGACTCACGAAGGATGTCTCTTGAGGCTCCACTCCGCAGCAGTCCATGCACCCGCTCATAATGTTCGGGAAAAAGCATCTCACGGCAGGGGAAATTCAGCTTGTAAATCGGATCACTCTCCACATTGTCCCAATCAATCAACTCGTCCACCAGATAATTGTTGGTTCTGATCGGAAAGACCCTTCCCACAACCGGTATGGCCTGACGAAGGGCTTCAGGCAGGCGGCTCAACTGCCGTATGGAACCGATATTGTTGAGATTATATGTACAAAATGGTCTGGACACGGTCTGTTTCTTTCTTAGTAGGCAAATTTGAAGCCGGTCATAAACTCTGTGTCGCGTTTGACCGCTATTGGCCATGGATTGCTGTCAAACGCAACTTCGTAAGAAATCAGAAATCCGACATACTGATTAAGCGCGAATTCCAGTGAATTGGTCCAGCGCCAGTCGTAGCGCTTGGTGGTGCCGATCACGATGGACTTCTGATCCTGAGTCTGGGGAATGGTCGTTAACGAGTACCTGGGAGTAGCATCGGTCGCATGCTTCATGACGAAATGCTGCTTATAGGTTAACAGGTCGGAAAATTTGTGGGTATAGTCGGCTCTGGTGTAAATACCGTTGAAGCTGTCGGAATCCTTATGAATTATATTTACGACAACGGGATCATATACGTCGGTCACCCTGCCATACCCGAGACGCAGCCCCAAACGATCCTTCTTTTTATTCAAAACATCCTGCAGCACGTTATATGAACCGAATCCTGCGAAAGGAAGATAACGGTCCTTGATAAACTGCTGGCTGAGGCGCTGCCAGAACATCCCCGCCTCAACGAAAAGATAGCGGTTCAACTCATAGAGAGCCGTCTCTTCAAAACTCTGAATATCCTTGTGCGTCGATGATCCATCCGTCGATGTAATATCTTTCTTGTCTATTTCATACCCGATAACATTCGTGACCCGGTCCTTGCGAAGCGCCAACAACAGCCCTCCCTTAGTGACGGAGCCGTCATCGTTTCCCGTGCTTCTGGCAAAGGAGAACTTCATATGCGTATGTTTAAGCAAATACGGATACATCGGGCTATAATCAAACGAGCTGTTTTCCCACCATTCCTCAATCTGACCCGGTTTTAACACCGGTTGTGCAAAAAAACCGGGATAGGCATCATATGGTTTGTCAGGATCGACATTTTCTTCCGGCAGTTTTGGCGCCGCCTGGATCCGACGATACAGCTCCGGGTTTGACTGTTTAATGGACTCAGGGGTTAGCGCAGGCTCCTCAGCCTGCGCATCGGACAGCACAACACCGAAAATGCACAGAGCCGCAAGCAGCACGACCGCGACCCGCCCCATGCCCTTCCTGCTCACTTGAACCATGAGGGATTCGGACGATACGCCGTTTTCCGGACAACTCCTCAAATCATTTTTCATGCAATACCTACCTTTCAGAAATGGACCATTTCGATATGGCAGTCAGACTGATATTCACTGGTTGCAACATGACAGCAATGCGCGGCGCCACAATCAATAGCCCGCAGGTGCCATACTTGCTCCTGAAAAAAAGCCGTGTCACCCTGAAGCTGCACCTGTTCCAGCGGGGCAAGCAGACCGGAGCCCTCTGCCTTGAGAACCGCTTCCTTGCTGGTCCAACAGCGATAGAACATGTTCAGATGAGCCGTAGGGTCACAGGTTTCAGCAGCTGATACTTCAGGCAAATAACGGGAAAAATCCTCCAGCTGTATCGGCCGTATTTTCTCGACGTCTATCCCGGCTGTTCCTTCATCAACCAGCGCCAACGCTACCACGCCTCCGGAATGGGAGATATTGAAGCCAACCTCTCCCCTGATATATGGTTTTCCTGTCTCCGTAACCTCGATATTCTCAAGAGACAACGACGTATTCTGTACGGCCAGCCCCCCCAGCGCCCGCTTCAACAGCAGTTTGCCGATTATCGTTGCCTGCCGGTCCTCCCAGCGACGATAGCGCACAATAGCAGCGTGCATTGATGCCGGGATTCTCGCCAGATATTCCCGTTCCAACTCGTCAGGAAACCTGTTTTCCGAAGATGCCAGATAGACGCGCAGCATCACGAATCAATAAGTGTGGCGTTCAGCAGCGCACTGATATCGTCGAGATAGTCAAACAGAAAGAAGTGTCCCCCCTCGTACTGCACTACTCGAACGTCGGATGTTGTCATCTCGTTCCATTCGGAGGCTTCGGCGCAAGTTGTACTTTCAGCGCTTCCGATCATGACCGTAATCGGAACCTCAAGTGGGGGAATCTTCGTATGCTGATATTCCGCAATAGCCCGCATGTCGTCCCGGATAATCGGCGCAAAATACGCCATCAGCTCCGGGTCATCGAGCACTGCTGCCGCGCATCCTCCCAACCCGGCAAGTTTCAGCTTGAAGTCGTCAGGAGGCAGGGTATGCCATGAAGCCTCCCTGCTGGCTCTGTGCGGCGGTCCTTTGCCTGATACGAAAAGATGCCGCGGGAGAGGGAGCTGTTCCTTTGCCAACCGGCAGGTGATCAGGTATGCCGCAAGTGCTCCCATGCTGTGACCAAAGAGCGCGAACGGTTTATCCAGCAGGGGGCGCATGCATGCCACTAAATCCAGCGTCATCTCATGCATGCTCGTTATGCGGGGTTCATGCGATCGGCGGCCTCTGCCGGGAGGTTCAAGAGGAACAACCTTGATCGAAGGGTGCATACGTTGTTCAAGCGCCCGGTATGAGTACGCGTTCCCTCCCGCAAAGGGGAAGCTGAACAGGGTAACGTCACAAGACATCGTCAGGTCCGGTCGGAGAGAGGATACGCACATTTAGGACATTTTTTCGGCTTTGCCGGACGTTTGTCAGAACCAAGCAATATAAGGGCGCCGATCGGGGGGGTGAAAAATAGTGAACAGAAAAAGTACCCCCAGTAGCCAAACTTTCTGTTGGTTCCTATCAGGGCGACTATGAAACAGAGACCAAGGTACGCAAATGCAATGACAATCATATGATTACCCCATAAAGCAGCTTTGGATTCAGCTACCACCTGTCAATAATAACGCCATACCCTTTCCAACCCTCGGCTGGAGCATCCAAATAGGTAAATCCGGTCTGGCTCAGATATTTGAAATATATTTCTTTATGGACCGGATCTCCTTGGAGATTAAAGCTGAAGTTGCCTGTCGCTCCTTGATAATTGGTAAGGAACCTCATATGAGAGGCGACCACCAAGGGTTCGGCACTGTTGCTCAACTTCATTGCCTCGGTTATCAGCATCAATGAATCATAAAACAGGGCTGCGTTAGTATCCGGAAATTTCCTGTAGCGTTTTATAAAGTTGCTTACAAATGCCCTTGTTACCGGGCTATCCCGGCCCGGATCAAAATAGGTGACCGCTACCGTGCCACGCGCCGCATTGCCGGCAATTTTCTCAAGTTCCGGTGAATCCAGTGCATCCCCTCCGTACACTGGTTGAAAGATTCCCATCTGCCGGGCCTCACGTATGAGAGATGCAGCTCGGGGAAGCATTCCGCCCAGAAATATGGCGTCAAAATCATGGTGCCGCAATTCAGCGCACAACGGTTTGAAATCGGTCATTCCGGCGGTATAATACCGGCGAACCACCGGCTCCAGATTCAAGTCGGCAAGGGATCCCATGACGTCATCGGCGATACCCTTGCCATATATGGTACGGTCATCGATCATGGCAATTTTTCTATGACCATGCGACATCATGAGTGCTGCAATCCTTTTACTGGCTTGTTTGTCGGATGGAATGCATCTGAATGTGTATTCAAATTTATGGTCGGTGAGATTTTTGTTTGATGCGGATGGCGAAACATACAAAAGTCCGCAATACTCGTATGTAACAGTGGCAGGTATGGCATTTGTGGAACTTCTGTGCCCGATGACAGCCGCAAAAGAGGTGTCATGCGCTACCTTTTTGGCCAGCATCAACTCGTCGGCATCATTTTTAGCGTAAAAAAACTTTAATTTAACTTTCCGACCAAATACTCCTCCCCTGCCGTTAACTTCATCAGCAGCCTGCGTAATCCCCTCAAAAAACAGGGAATCCGCGCCATATTTATCCCAGATAATGGCAATAGTAATGGCATCGGAGTTGTTGACATCCTTGACGCGCTGTTTCTTGACCTCATCGTATGTTTTGCCGCATGAAGCAAGCAGCATGAGAACAACGAGAGAGAGAACAACTCGCAGGGTTATACAGCTATGCGCTCTCATCACCGGGAACATTACTTGCCTTTCCCTGAAGGAATAGCGGTATTGGAGTCAAAGAGGAGCGGCAGGCCTGTTTTGCCGGAGCCAAACATGACAATCTTCGAGTTTTGGGACTTGGCCACGTCCAGGGTGGCATCTATTCCTTTCCAACGGAGAATCTGCTCGGAAAGAGATGACGCAATGATGCTGTTGGCTTCCTGGATACCCCTGGCCTCGATTATTTTTCTTTCAGCCTCTTTTTTCTCCCTCGCCAGTTTGTACAGGTAGGCTTCCGACAACTGCTGTTCTTCCTGCTTCTTCTCGATTGCAGCCTTGATACTGGGTGGCATTTCAATTTTGGTTATCAACAAGGAGTCAATCAAAACATATTTATCATTTGATGCGGAAAACGCCTCGTTGCTGAATTTCTGGATAATATTCTCCGGGGATGAATACAGCTCCTCGACATTGTACTTACCGACCAGATTACGAACAGTCGTCTCAATATCCGGGACAACAATCTTGTTGAAGTAGTCCGGCCCGACCTTCTGATGCAGAACACCAAGGGTAGCGTATTCGGGCATATACCTGACCGCCAGCTTCACATGTACCTGCATTCCCTTGCTGGTCAGGGCATCCATCTCGTGAGGCTTCGTCTGAAAGCGGACATTATAAACCGTCAGGCTGTCCCAGGGGGCGACGACATGAAGCCCTTCTGCATAGACCTTGTCAATAACAGTACCGCCGCCGAAGCGTTTGAAATAGACTCCTGCTTCCCCGGAGTGAATGGTTACAAAAACGCTTGGCCAGAGAATTGCCAGAATCAGGAGAAAGACAAGCGCGGATACGATCCAGCGAGTCCCGTTTTCCCGAAAATGCATTCGTGCATGCAGCGAAAATGCCTGCCAGCGTGTACATATCGATGCCAGAAAATTCTTTAAAGCCGTTCGATCGAGTTTCATCCTCTATGCACCTTCCCTGATAACTTTTCCGTAATCCATTTTGATAATCCTGTCGGCAACATGGAAATAGCGATCATCATGGCTGACGGCAATAACGGTTTTTCCCTGGCTCTTCAATGTAGCGAGGAAGGTTTCATAGAAATATTTCCGGAAAACCGGATCCTGGTCGGCGGCAACCTCATCGAACACATAAACCGGTTTATCATCCATCAACGCCGCAATAAGAGCGAGCCGCTTCCTTTGTCCGGTGGAAAGATTTACGTTGGTAAAGCTCCCGTTCGAAAATGAAGTCTTTTTGTCCAGTTCCATCTCGCAAATCAGACTGTTTACCCGTTCCGAATCAATATCCTGAATTCCGTAAAGCCTTTCAAACAGATGGAAATCGGTAAACACGATCGAGAACATTTCACGATAGGAGGCAATGCTGTCCCGGCCCAGCATAATGTCATCAACTTTAATAGAACCCGAACGAGGCGCATACAGCCCGGTCAATAGCTTCAAAAAAGTTGATTTTCCGCTGCCGTTGCCACCAATGACAAACAGCACTTCACCGTGGCGAACCTCCTCATTGATAGGCCCGACCGAGAAAAGCTGGCGTTCTTCAGTATCGGCGTAACTGAACATGACGTCTTCAAAGGAAATAGATCTGAACGGCATCGCCACATCGACAACATCCGGTGATGGAGGCATGTCATGCGCGGTATCCAGCAGGCTTTCAAGCCCCTGCAGATTGCCGGCGGCAACATTCGCCTTGGCAAAAAACGGAATAGATGAAACAAAAACTTCAAGCGGGCCCATGATAAACAGTATGGAAGCGGTCAGCTTGATAATCGTTACCGTTGAAGTCTGACTGAAGCGTGGCATCAAAAAAATGAGAACAGCGATCAGCAGATAAAAGGCTACCTGGGAAAACATGAAATCCGTGACAAACAGGGTACCGGTTCTGACCCTCAACTGCTCCGACTCATCGGCAATCTCGCTGAAATGGGCAAAGAGATCGTCGCTCTTGCGGCGATTCAGCTTTATCTCCTTAAAACCCTCCATCACCTGATTCAACAGTGCAAGAAACTCCCGTTCCTTGCGGTCGGCCTCCCGTAGTTCCCGGGATACCTGGCGGTGATGGGCAAGATACATCACCATGCCGCCTGCGATGGTAACGACGCTTATCAAAAGCGCCACTTCAGAAAGGTAGAAAATGTAGATTGCGGCAAAAACAAGCATGATCGCAGACTGGCAGGCGTTGATCAAAACCGGGGCTGACTGGGAAATAGTGGTGGTTTCCTGGGTAATCCGGTTATAGACCACCTCTCGACCGATCCCTTCAAAAGCAAGCAGGGATGTCGACCTGATTTTATCGGTGATACGCACCCGTACCGCTCGCAAAACCTGCTCGACAATGATCGTGGACTGGATCATGGACTGTTTTTTGGTAATGTAGAACAGGATAAACGCCAACAGAAAAATGACAAGATAGCGGAGATTGAGATACAGATGGGAAGTGGTTCCGGCCGAAGCGTTGATTACCGCCAGGAGCAGTCCGTTGGCGATACCGGAGAGGGTCGCCATGATCAGTATCGAGCGCCAGGGACTCTCTGATTCGCGTCTAAAAAAATCCAGAAGGGTTGACTCGGTTAGATGACGTATGGTCTGGATTGGCAAGGATACCTCGGTCAGCTACATTTTATAATGTCAGTAGGTTATTCCGGCAGAAAACAGCTGCGTAAACGTACTTATCCTGTTTATACGGGTGAGCATTCAAGAAGGGTGTGGCGCACATGAGCAGAGTTCATGGCGCCACCCTGGCGTTCAGCATATATCAGAATATATCGGCAGAATCAAACAGTAGCATTCCCGGTTGGTTCCGGTTTCAGATCGGCTGCAACTTTTTTACCCTTGGTAAATTGTTCTGAAAAATAGGATTTGACCTTGGCAGGATCCAGATCCAGGATGGTGCCGCCTGACTCATAGTGCTGTACGAACACCTTGTAAATGGCGTAGGTGGAGGCCCCGGAAATGACCGGCATGGTCACGGCTCCGGTGGTCTGCCCGATGAGGGGAACAAACTTTATGATACTTGCAATGGAGCCACCCAGTGAGGCGGGAAGAAACCCGCCAACCAGTGAGGAAATTATTGATTTCCCCCTGTCCTGCCTGAAGGGAACATCGTATTCGACCGACAGTTTCTTGATCATGTCAAGCTGAACCCCCATCAAAGCGACCAGATCCACCAGGGGAATAGGAATCAGCCCCACTCCCATCGATGCAAGGATATGATTTTTGGCAAGCTTTTCCAGGCGTTCAGTCCGGCCCTTTTCAACGTGTCCCTCTGTAGTGTCAACAGATTCTGTTGCTGTTTCAACTTTCGTTTC
>JBAYTT010000049.1:0-20432 GCA_041675485.1 Pelobacteraceae bacterium
ACATCGGTGTCTTCGATACGCAGAATGAACGTGCCACCCTGGTTCCTGGCCAGCAGCCAGTTAAATAGAGCGGTACGGGCGCCACCGACATGAAGGTAACCGGTTGGGCTCGGGGCAAAACGGACACGAAGTTCGGACATGATTGATTACTCCTTTGACTGGGCACTCACTGCTGTAAATGTGCGCGACACTATAGCATTCCCGGCTACGCCGAAAAAGCATTTTCTGAAGGCCGGAAGCGCTTTTAGCTTTGACAAAACGCGGCGCAGTCGTGCTAGTATGCACCCATAACACCGTTTTGGAGGCTTGCGATGCAGACTATTGATTCCCTGATCAGAGAAAGTTGCCAGAAACACAGCGACCAGCCGGCGCTCAGTTACAAGCGTGCCGGAACATGGCACACCATGACCTACGGCGCTCTCTGGGAGCTGTCGGACCGGGTCGCGGCCGGCATGATCAAAAGCGGGTTCAATAGTGGCGATCACGCAGCCCTGCTGGCGCCTTCGTCACCGCAGTGGGTTGCGGCCTACCTGGGAATTCTCAAGGCGGGCGGTGTTGTTGTGCCGATCGATAAAGAGCTGAAGTCGGCAGAATTGCGCCATATTCTTGCCGATTGCGATGCCCGCTTCGTATTCAGCGCCCCTCCCTGCCTTGATCTGCTCCTGGAAAT
This sequence comes from Pelobacteraceae bacterium, assembly GCA_041675485.1. Classification (GTDB taxonomy): domain Bacteria; phylum Desulfobacterota; class Desulfuromonadia; order Geobacterales; family Pseudopelobacteraceae; genus JACRCG01. The sequence continues at coordinate 671 of JBAYTT010000049.1, forward strand.
TTTTCCGGATATCCCGGCCCTGGAACGCATCGTGACACTTTCCCCAACCGCGACAGACGACGCTAATTCACAAGTTGTGCAGGTGTTGGACGTCTTGATTGAAGAGTGGCGTGAGCTGGTCACTGCGGTGGATCTGCCGCTTGATCGACGCACCACGATGGAAGTGCTGGCTCGTCAGGCATATCGCCTGCTATCACCATCCTGTTCTGATACCGGCGCCAAAACAGAACCAACAGACCCTTTTGACCCGGTCGAACGACTCCGCAACAAACTCTGCCGCGAAGGGAAATTCCTGTCGCTGAACGCCCTCTGCCACAGCGCGCCGCTCCCGGAAAAGCCTCGCAGCCCCAACGATACGGCCGTCATCCTGTATACCTCCGGAACAACCGGCCGCTCCAAAGGCGCCATGCTCAGCCATGCAAATATAGTCTCAAACATCAAAGGAGCCGCCGCCCATTTTCAACTCGATTCCAGCATCCATACCCTGTCGTTCCTGCCGATCAACCATGTCTTCGAACAGGTCTGCGGCGTTCTGCTGCCACTCTCACTGGGAGGAAAGGTTTCTTTTTGTGAATCACTGAAAAAGCTGGGAGAAAATCTGGCGGAGGTCAAGCCAACCTTCTTCCTGGCAGTTCCCGCTGTGTACCGCATGATTCTCGACCGTATTACAAAGAACATCAACTCCAAAAAACTTTCACAGCTGCTGTTTTCGGTTCCGCTCACGCGGCCGATTGTGACTTCGAAAGTGCGGCAGGCATTCGGCTCCGGCACCATCTTCATCAGTGGCGGGGCGGCACTTGACCCGGCTATTGCCAAGGGGATGACTGAGTTCGGTTTATCGATTTATCAGGGATACGGCATTACCGAAACAGCGCCGATCATCAGCGCGGAACAGCCGGGTGGCAAGCGGCTCGGCACTATTGGACGCCCGTTGCAGCGTGTTGAAGTGCGGATTGATGAACCAAATGACGATGGGGTAGGAGAGATCGTTGTCAAAGGACCTAATGTCATGCAGGGGTACTACAAGAACTCCCAGGCTACCGCGGAAGTGCTTGCCGATGGCTGGTATCGCACGGGCGACCTCGGCTTTCTCAGCACCGACGGTTTTTTGACAATTAGCGGACGGGTCAAAAATCTGATCGTAACCCCCAACGGCAAAAATGTGTATCCGGAAGAAGTGGAAAACGAGCTTCTCAAAAGCCCGTTCATTGCCGAGGTAATGGTCTATGGCCATCGGGTCGGCACCGCATCCGAAGAAATTCACGCCATTATCTATCCGGAACAGGAGGCGCTTGACAATCAATGCCGGATTGACGGCAACTGTCCGATGAGTGAGGCTGATGTTGAAGCGCTGCTGCGAGTTGAAGTCCAGAAGGCGTGCAACGGGTTGGCCGATTACAAGCGGGTTCGCAAGTTTACGATCCGCGAAGATGAGTTCCCCAAAACAACGACCCGCAAAATCAAACGGTTTGCAGTGGAGGCGAGCATCTCGACCGGGCATTGACAGCCGTCACCCCGGCGATAGGCTGATTCCCCGCACATCGGCACCCCTGCCAACTGCCGCGACGTGTCAATTCGTTGACTATTGCATACCACATTTGATTGTTCTTCAGCCCCCACTGCGGGGCGACGCTTATCTCCAGGGGAGCAGAACCGTACAGACGCTGGATGGCTATTCGTGGCGGAAGCAGTTCCAGAAAGTCAGCCACCGTTGTGATGTATGCTTCAAGAGTCAGCGGCCTAAACTCACCACGGCGGTATAACTCAGCCAACTCTGTTCCTGCCACGGCATGCAGCTGGTGCAGCTTGAGTGAAGTTATCGGCAGAGAGTCCATCAGATCAGCTGTTTTTAAAAACTCTGCCGCGCTCTCCCCCGGAAAGCCATGGATCAGGTGGGCACAGATGTCGAGATTACGGCCAGCCGCACGGCTTACCGTGCCAATGAAATCATCCAGGGTGTGGCCACGGTTGATACGTTTAAGTATGGCGTCATCCATTGACTGCAGGCCCAACTCTAGACAGACGTATTTTGTCCGCGCAATGTCCGTCAAAAGGTCGAGAGCTTCATCACTCAGCGAATCCGGCCTGGTTCCTACCGAAATACCGATAACATCGGGATGGTCAAGGGCCCGGCTATAAAGATCCGAGAGCAGTTCCACCGAACCGTAGGTGTTGGTGTATTTCTGGAAATAGATGATGAATTTCTCGGAGCCGAGGCGGGTGCGGTGATAGGCCATTCCAGCCGCCATCTGTTCCTCCAGGGGTACGACGGAAAGAGTCTCCCTGGGGGAAAACGATACGTTGTTGCAGTAGATGCAACCGCCGGTCCCTTTGCTGCCGTCACGATTGGGGCAGGTAAAGCCAGCATCCACATTGACCTTGCTAATCCGGATGCCGAAGCGGCGACGCAGATAGTGACCGTAGGAATTGATATGAAGTTGTGGGTGGAGTCGTTCGTCAGGAGTGTTGGACATACTCTTCTATCTTCTTCAGCAGGGTTGCAGTGGCGCCGCGCGGGTCGGGTGCGGTCAGTATGGCCGAGATAACAGCGATGCCGTGAATTTTGGCAGAAAGCGATTCAGTAATATTTGCCTGTGAGATCCCCCCCAGGCCGATAACCGGTATTGATATTTCCGAGACAGCAGTTGACAGTTTTTTGACACCACATGGTGCACCGTATGCTGCCTTGGATGGAGTGTGATACACCGGGCCGAACGTGACGAAATCGGCACCGTCAACCTGGGCTCGCAGCGCTTCGTCAATGGCATGGGCCGAGTAGCCGATAATTTTATCCGGCCCCAGCAGTCGTCGAACCACTGATACCGGCAGGCTGCCGGCTCCGATTTGGACACCATCCGCATCAACCGCAAGGGCAATGTCCGGACGATCATTGATGATGAGACGGGCAGCAAAATCAGCGGTAAGGCTCCTTAATTCCGCTGCCAACCGGAACAGTTCGGCACTGGAAAGATCCTTTTCGCGCAACTGGACCGCTCTGACTCCCCCATACAGCGCTTCACGCACTACCTCTGTCAGTAGCCTGCCACCGGTCTGACGCCGATCGGTAATGAGATACAGGATGAAATCGTTCTTCTGCATCAAGGGGGCGGTATTCAACCGATCATGCCGTCCAGCGGACTGGAGGCATTGGCGTAGAGCTTGCGGGGAATCCGGCCGGCCTTGAACGACAGTCTGCCGGCGATCACCGCCAGTTTCATTGCTTCAGCCATGGCAATCGGATCCTGAGCACCCGCAATGGCGGTATTCATCAGTACTCCGGCGCAGCCCAATTCCATGGCAATGGCCGCATCAGAAGCCGAACCGACACCGGCATCGACAATAACCGGCACCGTCACATTCTCCAGGATTATTCTGATGTTGTACGGGTTGCGAATACCGAGCCCGCTGCCGATCGGAGCTCCCAGAGGCATAACAGCGGCACAACCGAGGTCTTCCAGCTTTTTGCACACGATCACATCGTCACTACAGTAGGGAAGAACGGTAAAGCCTTCCGCTACCAGAATTTTAGCAGCCTTGAGCAGCTCCTCGTTATCCGGGAACAGGGTTTTTTCATCCCCCAGAACCTCCAACTTTACGAAATCCGACATGCCCACCTCGCGAGCCAGACGGCAGGTACGAACAGCATCATCAGCCGTATAGCAACCGGCGGTGTTGGGCAGCAGCGTATATTTTTTCAGATCGATATAGTCGAGCAATGACTCCTTGCTACGATCGAGATTTACCCGACGCACCGCAACGGTGATAATCTCGGCACCGGAAACTTCCAGCGCACGGGCGGTCTGTTCGAAGCTGGCATATTTGCCCGTGCCCACCATCAGGCGCGAAGTAAATTCCCGCCCGCCAATGATCAGTTTATCCTCTGTTTGTGTCATGCGGTTATCCTCCGCCAACAAAATGGACTATTTCAATTTTATCGCCATCTGAAAGAAGTTGTTTCTCGTAATTGCCCTTTGGGACAATATCGGCATTCAGCTCAACGGCTACCCGTTCCCGGCTGATCCCGAGCTGCTGCAGCAGCGTCTCGACCGTGCATGCATCCCCCGTTTCCACACAATCACCGTTCAACACAATCCGCATGTCATCCTCCTGACCCTGACAAGCAGGATAAGTGCGTTATAACGAAGATATTTTCTGCCTGCCCCGATAAACGGAATAAGTACGTTCACTGCAAAAAAACCACAGAAATTATTTCTATCGTATTAAAAACGCAGAAAATCTCTTCTAACTTACTAAACAAAAAAAACCGCAGCAGCGGCTTGTTTGATACATCAATCGGTCGCGCTTCCCTACGCCGGCATTACCCGGATCAGGTACGAAGGGTCGCGGCATCCACCGCTCTCAGTCGAAACTCCCCCAGCTTTATGTCAAAGTAGATTATTGCCACCGCTCTGTCAATTCAATTTTGGTGCGTTCGAATCTGCTTCTTGAGTGTTTCCGGCAGGAAAACAGACCGTTAACACAGGCATCCGGTTTACATGGACCAGACTCGTGCCATCAGCAATTTCGAAGACATTTTTCAACACAGGGGCTGCTATATATTGAAATTGTGGTATATTTCTGGCAAGGTGTCTGGCGTACACGCGTCAATTCTTCCAAATCAGACAGCGGGGGACAAAAAGAGTGGCAGACAAGCGGGATATCAGACGTATCAAGAAACGCATGTCGATCCGTTTTGGCATTGATGACGCTGCCAGGGTCGCCTTTACCGAAGATCTTTCCATGACCGGGATGTTTATCAAGACTCCCAATATCATCCCCCCAAACTCCAGAATAAAAATCGAGTTTGACCTCCCGGAAGGATGCAGGGTAGAGCTGGAGGCACGAGTCATGTGGGCAAAAAAAGTGCCTCAAAATCTCTTTCACCTTGTCAAAAAAAGCGGCATGGGAGTTCGTTTTTTGTGTTTTCATTCCGGCGAAGACGCCTTTGACGACTTTTTTGAACGCATCGCAACACCACTTTGAAACGCTGCAGGAGCCAGGTCATGTGCAGAAAGATATTCATAGGAGCTACAGGTCAGCATTGCGGCAAAACGACCATCAGTCTCTCGTTGATGCATCTGGCCCGCAAAAAATATGGACGGGTCGGATTCATGAAACCGATCGGCCCCAAATGGGTTGAGTTTAACGGCACAATCGTTGATAAAGACGCCGCCATGTTCTCCTGCGTATTCGGCATGGAAGAAGATGTTGCGCTTATGTCTCCGGTAACGCTGGCCCCGGGAACGACGCGCCGGTTTCTTGACGGGGAGATCGACTCGGCCGCGCCGCGCCGGGCTATCCGTTCGGCCTGCGAAGAACTGGAAAAAAAGTATGACTTCCTGATTATCGAAGGGGCCGGTCATGGAGGGGTCGGATCGGTCGTCGGCATGAATAACGCCCGGATAGCAGCCGAACTTCACGCGCCGGTTCTTCTGGTAACCGGGGGCGGTATCGGAAATGTCATTGATTCCGTCGAACTTAATCTGGCACTGTATCAGCGGGAAAACTCGGATGTCCGCATCATCATGGCCAACAAACTGGTTCCTGAAAAGCGGCTGAACACTCTCAGCTATCTTGAGAAGGCTTTTGCCGGAAGCGGCATTATGGTGACGAGCGCCTTTGACTATCTGCCAACACTGGCTGACCCGACATTGCTCCATGTTTCCGAGTTGCTGGGACTTCCACTCAAAGGCGATCCGGCCGATCGAAGCCGCCTCTGCCATACGATTCAGCTTGGAGCGGCATCTTCACAACGTGTTATCGACAGCCTGGACGACTCAACGCTGCTGATTGTTACCAGCTCACGAGACGAGTTGCTGGTAACCGCCTCTTCACTGCACCATATTCCGGAATTCAAAAAGAAGCTGACCGGGCTGGTCATCGGCGGACATGTGCCGGTTTCCGACATTACCCAGCGCATTATCGATGACAGCAATATTCCGTACATCCGAATGGTTGAAACGTCGTCCGAAATATTTTATCAGCTACGCGAGCATGTTTCAAAGATTGGTCCCGATGATCGCGAAAAAATTGAGCTGATAAATTCTATAGCGGAGCGCTATATTGACTTTGAAGCAATAGATGCCATGATCTGACCGCTCTTGAGCCAGGAGAATCAAAAGTACAAAAAGTTCTTGACCTTATAGGGCTTTTGATATTTATAGAAAAATACTCATCAATCTAGCGGGGTTTGCATGATTGCAGTAACACGTCTGGATAAACAGCTGATGTACCTGAACCCGGACCACATTATCTGTATCGAGGAAACTCCGGACACAGTTATCACTCTTTTTAACGGCAACCGTTATATTGTCGTCGATCGGGCCAGCACCATCATAAGTCGGGTCGTCGCCTTTCGGGCCAAAATCTTGAGACGCTCTTCACGTCCTCCCGGACGGCGTTACCTTGGACGCAACGAGGCACACCGATCAGACTGGTCCAGGAATCCGCATAAAAGTGACTCTCCGGACGAACAGAACAACACTCCATTCCACAGTCGGGATTACTAGCTCATGGATTTAGCGACCATTATAGGTTTGGTGATGGGCTTCGGCGCCATTTTTGGTGGCGCTGCAATCGAAGGCGTCCATATAACGGCACTGATACAGCCTACGGCAGCAATGATTGTTTTGGGGGGCACATTTGGTGCAGCTTTCGTCTCTTTCCCCTTGCCGGCGATCATAAGCGCGCTGAAAAATGTCAAGATTGCGTTTCTTCCCGCAAAGGTCGATCATGAGCAGGTAGTGAAGGATATTATCAACTACGCCACCAAGGCTCGTCGAAACGGCTTGATCTCGCTGGAGCAGGAGGCACAGTCGGCACGCGACCCCTTCATAAAAAAAGGGATATCGCTGGTGGTTGACGGCATTGACCCTCAGAAACTGCGCGAGACACTCGAGGCCGACATTATGGCATACGAGGACAACACCAAGCATAGCGTTGAATTCTATGAGGCTGCGGGCGGGTACTCGCCGACTATCGGTATTATCGGGGCTGTTCTCGGCCTTATTCATGTTATGGCGAATCTCTCAGACACTTCCAAGCTCGGCGGGGGAATCGCAGTTGCCTTCGTTGCCACCATCTACGGTTTGATCGTTGCCAACATCATCTGCCTGCCTATTGGAAACAAGATAAAAATACGGATGAAAGAGGAAGTGTTGCGACGGGTCATGATCCTGGAGGGGCTTATTGCCATCCAGAACGGAGAGAACCCCCATTTTATCGAGCAGAAACTGATGGCCTACGTCGGAGGCCACTAACAAGTCATGGCACTCAAAAAAGAACCGGAAAAGCATGCCAACCACGAGCGCTGGCTCGTTTCATATGCTGACTTCATTACGTTGCTTTTTGCTGTTTTCGTGGTTTTGTATGCAATGGGGCAAAGCGACAAGAAGAAGGTCGAAGAGGTAATGCAGGCTATTCAGCAATCCTTCGGCATGGCAACAGCCGGGGCGACGGCCCCGAAGGTCAATGTAATCCCCTCGCAGACCATCACCATAATTCCGTCTCTCAAGCCTGAGATAAAAGTGACGCCGGCAGGGCGGGCGCGAAGCGGGCAAAAGTCACGGGCGGCAGAAAAGGATTTTCGCCAGATAAAGGCTGCGGTGGAGGCATATCTGGTCAAACAGGGGGCGCAATCCAAGGTAACCCTGGAAATAACCCGCCGCGGTCTGATCGTCAGCCTCAAGGAAGCCGGGTTTTTCAACTCCGGCCAAGCTACAATCAAACCTGAGGCGTATGAACTGATCAACACAATTGCTGAAGTGATGACCCAGTACAACAATCCCTTGCGGGTCGAAGGGCATACCGACAATGTACCGATCAGCACGGCTCAATTCCCCTCCAACTGGGAGTTGTCAACGGCGCGGGCAACCAATGGACTCAGATATCTGCTGAAACATTATGACATTGATCCCAACAAAATCTCGGCTACCGGCTTTGCCGAGTTCCGGCCGATTGCCGATAACGCGACCCCGGAGGGTCGCGCAAAAAACCGCCGGGTAGATCTTGTCATGCTCTCGAGCGAAGCCGAACATGGGGAACCCTGAGCAACTTCCCCGCTAACTTCTCACCCGTCACCCTACCGCTCACGTAGATTTCTTCAGGATGTCATTCTTCACAGCAGTTCCAGGCCACTCCGGCACCACCTCCAGCAGTGTCGAAATGACATATTCTGTCACGCCTCCCTGTTACACTCTACTCATACAATTTATGGGAGGGAGTACATGGAAGCGATCATGATAGCAGGCATTGCGGTTGTAGCGGTCAGCGGCTGGTATTCGGCAGTCGATCTACTGGCAGACGTGGGAATCAGGGTCGGAAAGCGGAGCAGGGTTGCCATGAAGAGCAGCGGGTTTCCCCGTTCCTGCCGTATCTCGCCGCAGCAACGGGTCAAGCAGATGGCGGGGGTGAACATTTGAAAGGGCTTTGAGCAGACTGCTCTTGACATGCGGAATATCGGACTGCAATTCTTTCAGCAGTCGTTTCATCCGCTTCCGCTGCATGTCAGCCGTACCGCAGACCGGACAGCAGCAACATACTACCGGGAGCTCAGCCAAGCGGGAAAACGCGATGATATCTTCTTCAGAAACATAAACCAACGGCCTGATTACGGTAATAATGCCGTTGTCAGCCAGCATTGAGGCGGACATCGATTTGAGTGAACCGACAAAAAACTGGTTCAGCAGCAGGGTTTCAATAAAATCGTCCTGGTGATGACCAAGCGCCAGCTTATTGCATCCCAATGTCTGGGCGGCTTCGTAGAGCGCCCCCCGTTTCAGGCGCGAGCATATCGAGCAGTAGGAGGAGCCGGGACGGCGCTTTTCTTTAATGATGGCAAAGTGCTCGCTGGGCACCATCAGATAGGTGAAACCGTTTTTCTGGAAGAACTCTTCAATGACGTCGGTACGGTAGCCGGGGTAACCGGAATCGATATTGACCGCGACCAGCTCGAATGGCACCGGAGCTCTCCTGCGCAGCTCCTCCAGCAGCAGAAGCAGTGTATAGGAATCCTTGCCTCCGGAAACCGCCACCGCAATGCGATCACCCTTTTCGATCAGCCCGAAGTCGCCGATGGCTTTACCCGCTCTATGCCTCAGCTTCCTGAACAGCATACTATCCCTGTATTCTTCCGTCGTTTTTTTCGTCTCGGATTTTTGCACCGCTTCAGACCCGCTCCAGGAAATCCCGCACCATCGGCGCGAAAGTTTCATGTTCCAGCAAAAATGCGTCATGGCCGTAGGCAGATGTTATCAGGTGATATTCGACGCTTTTACCGAGTTCAGTGAGGCAGGCGACCATCTCTTCCGTTTGGTAGGGGGGATAGAGCCAATCGGAACTGAACGCATAAAACTGGAGCGGCGCTTTAACCTGGCTGAAAGCTTCCGTCATCGACTCGTATCCCCAGGCAACATCATAGAGATCCAGCGATTTTGCCAAATAGAGGAACGAGTTGGCATCGAACCGATCGACAAAGTTGTAGCCGTTGTAATTCAGGTAGCGCTCGACTTCAAACTGACCGAAGAAATCAAACTTGCCGTCCCGGGCTGAAAACCGACGCCCGAATTTGGCGTTCATCGATTCATCGGAAAGAAATGTAATGTGGCCAATTCCACGGGCCAGGGCAAGGCCGTCTTTGGGATTATGTTTGTATTCGCCCTTGCGCCAGGTCGGATCGTTAAATATTGCCCAGCGGGCAACAGCGTTGAGCGAAATAGCCTGTGGTGAAGGGCGCGGTGTCGTGGCCAGGACAATTGCCGAGGCGATGCTGTCGGGATACTGCGTTGCCCATTCCAGAGCCTGCATCCCGCCCATGCTTCCACCCATCACCGTAAGCAGTCGCTCGATTCCGAGCGCATCGATCAACAGCTTCTGGGCACGCACCATGTCACGAATGGTAATCACCGGAAAGGTGAGGTTATAGCGTTTGCCGGTTTTGGGATTGATAGAGGTCGGGCCGGTTGAGCCGAAACAGGAACCAATGACATTTGAGCAGATGACAAAATAGCGGTCGGTATCGAGCAGGCGGCCGGAGCCGACGATGGCGTCCCACCAACCGGGCTTTGTTTCGGACGCGTTCCGTTTGCCGGCAAGATGCGCATCACCGGTCCAGGCGTGTTCGACCAGGATTGCGTTTGTTTTCAGCTCGTTAAGCGTGCCGTAGGTCTCATACGCCAGGGTGATCGGAGCCAGTATTCGCCCGCTGTCCAGGCGAATGCCGGATTCAAAGGTTTTTGACAGTTCCGTAATGTAAACATCAGACATAAAAAAGCCCTTCACATCAGATGAGAAGGGGCTGAATAAATACGCACAGCACACCTCTCATCTTTGCCTTTCGGCAGGATTTAGCACCTGGCGCCTTATGACCGGTTGCTGTGGCTTCGCAGGGCCTTTTCCCTCCACCACTCTCGATAAGCAGGTTCGTTGTGAGACGATACGAAATAATGTCGTATTTTGTCAATAAAATTGAGTAGACAGAGCACCGCAGTGTCTCTCGGATCAGTAATCAAATTGAGTAGAAAACAACCCTGTTTTCTGGTATAAGTCCAATTCTGGTTTCAGCACGGAACCAGCTCGAAATTATGTTTGCCCGGAGCGTTCTCATGATACGATTCGTCGTTGGATTACTTTTTGTTGCCGGAACAATGCTCGGATGCGCCCAGAATCATTTTAATATTCCGACTGAAAATTTTGCCGAAAAAGTAAAGGTACTCGGAGTTGCTCCGATTTTCATGGATGCCGATTCAGACATCACCCACCCTCAAAAGGATCTCCTGATTCCACTCATTTCCGACCTTAACCGAAAATACGAGCCACTGTTCGTGCGCAAACTCCAGAGCACCGGCAATTTCTATGCGGTCACGCTGCAGGCTGATGAGCCGCGGCAACTATTCAATTCGCTGGTAGCGCGAAAGGAAAAACGGGATGATGCCGGGACCCAGTACAACAAGTACTTCTGGAAGAACGACGCGCTAAGCGCCTATATAAAGAAAAATCGTCTTGATGCCGTTATGGTAATCGTTGTAAGCGGGTTGACCAAAACCAGCAAGATCTACTCCAGCAATCTTATGACATCACTGGAAACCGACTTCAATTTCTTGACGATGACCGCCCAGATAGTCGGCCCTGACGGCACAATTATGTGGGAATATCCGAATTTCCGCGGTCGACTGTTGCCTTATTACCCGCTGATCAACCTTCAGTATCCTGATTTCAGCGAATCAGAAGCGAATGTTTCCCGCAAAACGGAAGTACGCTTCAAGACTCTTGACGGTATTCGCCGAACTCTTGAACAAAAAAAGAGCGACCTGTTATTCCGCGAAACCCAGGAACCGGAGAACTACGGGAGACTGTTTGAGGAAATGACCTCGCTGATCAAACATTCCGTTGACAAACCTGCGAAAGGTGCCGAAGCAGATGGCAAAACGCTTCCGACTCCTGACGAGTCACAAAAGCCGGGCGTAACTCCCGGCAACCTCGTTCCGGCATCGACTCCTGCTCCCGCTGCTGAAGCACCTGACCAATTGCCGGTACCAGATAGCGCTGTTGAAGCACCAACGAGCCCAAACAGTGCGCCGAGCGAAATAGTTCCCGCTCGTTAGTCTTTTGTTTTGACATGGCAACAGGATTTTGAGATAATTTCCCGTTTGTCGCAATCCAGATTCCTGAAGCACGGATCACCGAGTTGTGAATGGATTGCTTGCCAGCAGGCACCCGGAAAGGATGCATGATACTATCACCCAGCGACATAGCGCTCCCTCGCGGAATCAGTGATTTTTTGCCGGAAGCGGCCGCAAAAATCGACTCAATTGAGCGGCGCTTGCTGCATGTATTCGAATTATGGGGCTTTCGACGCATCACCACCCCCAGGCTGGAATATGAAGATGTACTGGCTACCGGCATGGGCGAAGAACTCAAAGGGAGAACGTACCGTTTTGACGATCGCCAGTCAGGAAGACTGCTGGCACTCCCTCCCGATATTACTCCTCAGGTAGCGCGCATTGCTGCAACCCGCATGTCATCCCTCCCGTTGCCATACCGCATCAGTTACAGCGAGCGGGTGTTGCGTCAGACCGAAATCCAGGCTGGCCGCAGTCGTGAGATCTTCCAAACCGGGGTTGAGCTGATCGGTCTGGACTCTCCCGAAGCTGATGCCGAGATGATCGTCATGGCAATTGAGGCCATGCAGGTAATGGGACTGGAAAACTTTACCATTGATCTCGGGCAGGTCGAATTCTGCCAAGGGGTCTTCCAGGCATCCGGCTTGAACGGCGAACCACTCCGACTGCTGCGTGAAGCCGTCTCACGAAAAGACAGCTCCGCAGTAACATCCCTGCTCAATGAGCATCCGGTATCTCCTGACTCGGCACGTGAACTAAACGCCCTGTCCCGCCTGTTTGGCGGTCGGGAGGTGCTGAAAGCCGCACAAGATATTGTGACCAACCGGCGCTCGCTAGCAGCTCTCGAAAATCTGCAGCAGGTACTGGAAATTCTCGATATACACGGGGTAACTGAATTTCTTTCGATTGATCTGGGGGAGACTCGGGGACTTGACTATCACTCAGGAATCACCTTCGAGGGATTTGTCACCGGTTTTGGCGAACCGGTTTGCAGCGGCGGCCGCTACGACAAGCTTATCTGCAGGTACGGTTTCGATGCGCCGGCTACCGGATTCACGTTCAATCTTCTCAACCTTCTGCAGACGGTCGAACGCCGTCCGGAACTTCAGGGGTGCTCTGCCACCGACTTTCTGCTGTTCAACACATGTCAGGACCGGCGAAATGTATTGCAGATTGCACGCCAGCTCCGTTCCCTGGGGTACACAACCGCCCGCGACATCATTCGCCGCGACTATGCCCAATCTCTGGAATACGCGAAAAAAATGAATATCCGCTGCATGCTGGTTGTCTGCGATGACGAGCAACAGCCGTACCGGGCAGTCCGCAGCCTTGATGGATGTACGATCCCGATCGAGAAGAGTATGATTGCCCGACCGGGACTTATGAACTATATCGAAGAAAGCCAGGGAGAAAACTGAAATGGCAAATGTTGTTGTAGTGGGCGCCCAATGGGGCGATGAAGGAAAAGGTAAAGTTGTCGATATCTACACGGAACATGCTGACGATGTCGTCCGTTATCAGGGGGGCAACAATGCCGGGCATACGTTGGTGGTCGGCAACGAGAAGGTTGTCCTGCACCTGATTCCTTCCGGTATCCTCCACGAGGGTAAGCGCTGCATTATCGGAAACGGAGTAGTGCTCGACCCAGAAGTATTCATCAAGGAGATCACAAAGCTCAAGGAATCCGGCCGGATCAAGGACGATTCCTGCCTGCTGCTCTCCGAATCGATGCACATCATCATGCCGTACCACAAACGGATCGATATCGCCCGTGAAGCGAAAAGCGGCGACAAAAAGATCGGCACCACCGGCCGCGGCATTGGCCCCTGCTACGAAGACAAGATCGGCCGTCGCGGCATCCGCCTGATGGATCTGATTGACTCCGACACATTTGCACGCAAATTGAAAGAGTTTCTGGTTGAAAAGAACTTCCTGCTGGAGAATTTCCTGGGAGAGCCGCCCTGCAGCTTTGACGAAATTTTCGCCGAGTACCAGGGATACGCGGATGTTCTGCGCCGCTACGTTGCCGACACCGCCCTTATTCTCAACAAGGATCTAAAGGCCGGAAAAAAGGCGCTCTTTGAAGGCGCACAAGGAACATTGCTTGACATCGACCATGGCACCTATCCTTTTGTAACCTCTTCTTCAACCTGTTCCGGAGGCGCCTGTACGGGCTCCGGCGTCAGCCCGCGTGAAATCCATGAAATTATCGGCATATCAAAAGCCTATGTAACCCGCGTCGGCAGCGGCCCCTTTCCAACCGAACTGAATGATGCGGTTGGCGAAGAGCTGCGCAGAATCGGCGGCGAATTTGGCGCAACAACCGGACGGCCGAGACGCTGCGGCTGGTTTGATGCCATGGTGATCCGTTATGCCGTCAGGGTCAATGGCCTGACCGGCATCGCACTTACCAAGCTTGATGTATTATCGGAATTCGATACGATCAAAGTCTGCACCGGTTATACGTGCGACGGGAAAACGCTGGAGACCCTTCCGGCTCAACTGGAATTGTTCGAAAAATGCCAACCGGTTTACGAGGAACTCCCAGGCTGGAAGCAGGACATCACCGCTGCCCGCACTTTTGAAGAGTTACCTGCGACCGCCAGGGCGTATGTGCATCGCCTGGAAGAGTTGGCTGGCTGTCCGATTGTGCTGGTATCGGTTGGCCCGCGACGCGATCAGACGATTACCATCAGGAACCCCTTTGCCTGATAGTATGATTAGTGTACTGAACGCAGAAAGGCCGGCATTACTGCCGGCCTTTCTGCGTTCAGTACCAAGCCACGATTTACTCCTCCATCATTTTGAATCGGCAGGCGGACTTCTCAGGTAGCTCTGCAAAAAGCCTGCTGCGGTAGCCAACATCCTGTGCCAGCATCACGCCAAGATTAATAGCACGCTCAGCATCACCCATCCTTGTTGTTAAGATCCTTGCAGAGAGTGATTTACCGCATCCGTCAAGCAAGAGGAGAAGCGTCAGCCATTCGTACAACTCCTCAAAGCGCTCCTTGTTAAACCACTCAACGCCGTCACTGACGTGAATCTGCAAAAAATTCCGGCACGATTCAAGCTCAAACATCCGCTGTACCTGTACTAGGCCGCTTGCATCGCTACCCCGCTCGTCAGACCGCCACCACTGCAGCAGCGCGGAGAGCAGCCCGATGGCTCGGGTTTCGAAATCAAAATCTCCCTCCCGCCGCAGATAATTGCGCAGGGTGTAATCAAGTCCCCGGCTGACCGGATCAAGCGATGTGTCACGCAGGAGCAACCAGGCCAACAAAAGCGCTTCCACCGGCCGGTCTGAAAATCCGGCCGTGAGGCGAAGCTGGAACGCACGGGCATCTTTTGCTCTAGTTATGTGACTTTGGAAGGCGGAGAGATGGGCAAACTGATCAACAGCTGAACTTTTCTTGGTTTTCTTCTGTTTCGTTTTTCTGGAGACAGCCTTCAACATGTCTTCAACTGCTGCCCTCTGAAACAAATCAATGGCCTGCTGCAATTCCGAATCAGTTGCAACTGATTGGCCCGACTCCTTGTCCTCTGAAAAAAGCTCGAAAATAGTTCGGAAAAAAGCATTTAACTCGCCATACAGCATCTGCTTGTGTTCTTGTTCAAGAGAGATAACACCGGAGCCGTTGAGGTTAGCATGCAACTGCTTCCATGAATCATCCTCGTCATCGCGTATTTCCCGGAAATCCAAGAAAATGTGGAATTGATATTCTTTGAGCTCAACATAAAGCCCCCGTTCGAGCAGATCGCGAGAGGAGCGGAGATATTCCAGCCCCTCCGTCTGATCCCGGAAGACCAGATAACAGTTGTCTTCATCAGATGCTGCAAGCACCTCCGCGAGCGTTGTTCGGGCAAGCCCTTCGCCTCCACTTTCACTCGTGACGGCAAAAGAAGCAGATTCCCTGATCCAGCCGGCGGTTATTGAGTGGCAGTTATGGTACAACACGAGCGCTCGATGCTCGCCAACCCGGTTTGAATAGGCAAATACATTTTCATCAACACTGTCACCGGCGTAGAAGTCATACAAAACAAAATTTTCCGAGCCTGAAAAGAGCCAGCGACGGCGCAGCAGCGGGAATATCCACATCTCATGGCCACGCACCAATCCCTCGTCAACCTGCTCGTCCCAATAGGCACGCTTGTACTCCATGCCGTATTTTTCGTGGAATCCCTCGATCTGACCGTGGCCGAACATCGGCAAACCTGGCATGGTGGCCAACAACACACAGGCGCCGAAATATTTGCCCTGCGAGCCGAACTGGGCAACTGCTGTCTTTTCGTCGGGATTGTTCATAAAATTGACGAAACGCTTGAGGATCTCGTGGTTGAATTCCAGCACGTTTTTGATAGTCGTGCGGTATTTGGCGTTCTCCTCGGCCTTGAGCATGTTCATAAAAGCGCTGTTATACACACGATGCATGCCGAGCGTCCTGACGAAATACCCCTCCATCATCCAGAACGCCTCGGCCAGAAGCAGCGTGCCGGGTGCTTCGACAGCAACCCGATCCACCACCTCGCGCCAGAACTCCACCGGAAATACGGCATCGAACTCATCCTTGCTCATGCCATGTTCGGCACGTGACGGGACCCCTCCTCCAAGTCCGCGGAGTGGAAACCAGAGGCGCTGATAATGCTTCTTTGCCAGGGTCATGGCTGCATCGAAACGAATTATCGGGAAATTGCGGGCAACGTGGAGGATCGTCTGAATGACGGATTCGCGCAGTTCCGGGAGGAGGTAATTGAGCTGGGCAGTATCATTCCAGGGGATACTGGTACCGTCATTGCCATGATAGATGTAGCGGGTCCTTCCGCTTTGCCGGTCATAATGTTTAAACACGACCGCAGCGTCGCTCTTGTTCCAGTAGCCATCCTCCACCTGGATGCAGACATTTGCGTCATCGGACAGATCCGCACCGGTGAATTGGTAGGTAGGGAACGGGGGATAATCCGTCTGGACGAACCAGTCGGGGTGTTGAATCACCCAACGGGAATAGATGCCGGTATGATTCGGCACCATGTCACTGGCCAGCCTTATTCCGCGGCGTCCGGCACGCTCCCGCAAATTTGCCAGAGCATCCCAGCCGCCAAGATCGGAAGCCACTTCGTAGTCGTACAGCGAATAAGCCGAGGCAATGGCTACCGGATTGCCGCAGATCTGTTTAATACGCTGCGATGCGGGAGAACGCTCCCATAATCCGATCAGCCAGAGCCCGGTAAAACCGCGACCCGCCAATAGATCAAGTTCGGAGTCAGGCACCTGGTCGAGCCGGGTGATCGGATACCCGTGTGAACGACTGAGCTGGTCAAGCCAGACATACACCATCTTGGCCATCATGACGACATGAGACATCCAGTCGGCATCGAAAGAAAAGTTCTCATACGCCGGATAATCGAAACCGTGAAAAACGTCACTAATCGCGGCCTGTGACACATGTTCACTGGATGCAGCTCCCGTGCGCCGAAACTCCAGGACAGGAGCAGGACCCGGCTCACCGCCGCCATCGCCACGCTCCCGTTGCTCCTCCAGCAGAATATCAAGGGCGGTCTCCACATCATGCAGCAATTCAGGCGGCAAAACATCGTGCCACTGCTCGCGAAGATAGGCAACCTGCCCAGCCAGGGAGTTAGGAGACGCCGTGATCGCAGCCTTCAGGGCCTCCAGCAGGGTACAACCTTTTTCGCCAATTTTTGGTTCCTCTTTCAAGGAACGCTCAAAAGCAGCAATAATGTCCGAGTAGCGCGACGAAGCCGACAACGCTCGATCATCGACAAGCTCGCGGAAACTTTCGACTGCCGGATTGGCAGACGCAAGTCGCAGCAGCAGCATTTCCCGCAGGAGCGAATGAGTGCGTAGCGAGCTTTTGAGCGCATCAGCAAGCCAGCGATCGGGCTTGGTCTTCCCGTCTAGTACCGGGGTGGGGGGAAATAACTCGACAAAACGGAGTGCCGTGTCCCGGAGACCGTATCCAGCCGGTTCAATGCCGCCCGATTTCAGCGCGTTAATCAGGAGCGAAGACTCCGGGGCACCTGCAACGCCATCAATAAGGTAGCGCAATGTTTTCTGAAGAGAGGCATACAGATTGAGTTCACCGGCATGAACAACGGCTGAACCGGGCAGACGGCTGCTGTTCAGCTTCAGGGCCAGCTGCCTGAAAAATAGTATCTGGGGAATTCCGCGTTCTTTAATGCCGCTTGAAAGGGGACCCAAGCCAAGTGAACGCCAATGATGGAAAGATATCTGGATATCGTGGGGGAAATACGAATCAGTGCCGCTCGGAGATGTCATTATGTTTCCAGTCGCGGAGTGCCGGGATGTCAGCAAGTGTTTGTGTGAATAAACTTTTTCACGTTGCCGGTCTACTTCTTTTTTGTCTTGGTTTTGGCGGCGGAGGCCTTGGCGGCTCCCTTGGCTTTTGTCTTTTTTGAACTCTTCTTTTTGCTTTTTCTGACTTTACTTTTTTTACCTTTTGTTATCTTGCGCGGTTCAGGGTTGAACTCGTCACGAATATTATTGAGCAAAACCGAGGTCTCTTCCATGGTTGGATCAGCTTTTTTCGCCGCCTCGAGAGTCTCCTTAGCCTCACTCAACCGTCCGGTTTTCATATACAGACGCCCAAGGGCATTAAGTGCCCTGGCATTATCCGGTTTCAGCTCAATCGCTTTTTTATACGACACTATTGCATTGTCATATTCTTTTTTGAAATCATAAATCAGCCCCAGCTTGTAATGGTTGACCGGGTCATCGGGAATCAGCTCCACCGCCTCTTTAAGCAACACCGTGATTTCGTCATACTGCTTGTTCTTTACATAAATCGCTATGAGTGCGGCACGTGCCTCGCTGTCGTCCTTATGAACGGCAAGCGCCTTTTTTAAATGCACAATCGCTTTCTCGTTGTCCCCCTTTTGAGCGTACAGAGCAGCAATCTCCCTGTTGGCATCGCCGTCATTCGGGCTGTAGGTAAGAACGGAATTGTACGATGAAAGCGCCAGGCCGGCCTCTTTGCTTTTGGCGAAAATCCGGGCCAGTTTAAGGTGGATATCCGGACTTGCGGGACGCAACTTGAGAAATTCCGAGTACTGCTCCACCGCTTCCTGGAACAGGCCACGGGAAAAGCGGATATCTCCCAATCTCAAATGGGATTCCGCGCTGGCCGGATCAGCCTTTACCGCCCGTTTGTAGGCTACCACCGCTTCGTCTATCTGAGACTTTTTTTCGTACAGTATGCCCAGATTGAGGTACACATCGCTGCTGGTGCTGTTGCGATGAGCCGCTTCCCGGTATGCCTCGATCGCCTCCGCATCCTTACCCGCAGCACGGTAAAGGTGACCAAGCTTTTCGTATGACACAATGTCTTCAGGATGTTCCTTGATGGCCGCTTTCAGGTTCTCGATCTCTTTGTCAGCCCCGCTCGCATCCGGCTGCCCGGCCGGCTTCTGAGCACTCTGCGTGAGTTTGCTTTTGCCCCCCAGCAACGAATGGTAGTCAGCCAGCTTGGTATCACCCTTCTTTTCATATATTCCGGACAGCATCAGATGGATGTCACGATTCTGGGGGGCAACCGCCTCACCCCGTTTCAGCTGCTCAAGAGCCTTGTCCAGCTCGCCCTTCTGGACAGAGATCGTTGCGATGCCGATATAGGCCGGCACAGAAGCGGGATCGGCGACCAAAGCCTTACGATACTCCTCCAGCGCCTTTTCCGGCTGGTTTGATGCTGAATAGACATCAGCGAGACCGACAAATATGGAAGCATCTCCGGGCAGTTCCCGGCCAGCCTCGTTATAATGGTATGCCGCCAGCGGATATACTTTTTGCGCGAAAAAGATCCCGGCCATCGCCTTGTGGTAGTACGGGTCGGAAATGGAGGAGAGTGCGCGCGTCAGTTCGACAGACGCTTCATCATTCATCCCTTTCTGGGCATAGAGGAGCCCCAGGTTACCGCTGGCGCGCGCAAAAGAAGGGGCCTGCTGAAGCGTCCTGCGGTATTCTTCAATTGCACCATCAAAGTTACTGACCCTCTCCTGCTGCAGTGCGCCCACGAAATGGGCGGCGGCACCATCCGGACACTGAGCGATAATTTTTGCTTCCGCCTGACGCCTCAGAGCTTCAGCGCGAACAGTGTCCAGAGTATCTGCAA
>JBAYTT010000050.1:0-20348 GCA_041675485.1 Pelobacteraceae bacterium
ATGTCCATGACGCCTGACAGGCCCCATCACGAACTGGAGCGTGACGATCCGCCGCGCTATGTCGCCATTATCGTTGACCGGGAGCAATTCGAAACACAACTTGCGTTGTATGGGGAATACGACCGTGAGACCTTCAACTACCACCAGTTTCTCCCCGAACCAGACCTGATCGTGCTGTTGCGTACCTTCATGAACGAATGCGAAAACGACCTGCCAGGGCGCGACATGCTGCTGGCGGCCATGGGTCAGCGTATCATCCACTCCCTGATCCGTGCGGCCCTCAAGGTGACCGCCCGCATCTCTTCCGGCACCGTCCGGCTGGAGATCCACCGGGCCATTCAATACCTGCACGACCATTTTGACGAACGGCTGGCGGTTGCCGAGCTGGCCGGTGTCGCCGGAATCTCGCCCCCTCACTTCAGCCGTCTGTTTCGCCGGGAAACCGGCCACTCACCGCTTGACTACCTGATCAAGGTACGCATCCAGCGCAGCCGTGTCCTGCTCCGCGCCGGAACCGACTCCGTCACCAGCGTCGCCCTCAAATGCGGCTTCGCCACCCCGTCCCATTTCGCCGACTGCTTCCGCAAACAGTGCGGCATTTCACCGTCCGAATATCTCAAATATGCCGAATGATCGGATTCACCCCGACAAAGACAGGATTCCGGAAGCGCAGATCCTGACCGTCAGCGTAAGCTCCTCCACTATTAACCAAAAAGGAGACGGATATGGACAAACACGAAATTCAGGCAATCATCAACGCTAACCCGGCTTTTTTCCTCGCAACAACCGAAGACGGCCAGCCACGGGTGCGCGGCATGCTCCTCTACCGTGCCGATGACAATGGAGTTGTTTTTCACACCGGCGGCATGAAGGATGTGTACCGGCAACTGATGGCCAACCCGGCGGTGGAACTCTGCTTTTTCGATCAGCAACAGATGGTTCAGGTGCGGGTACGCGGCACGGCACGGCTCATTGACGATCTTCAGTTAAAGCAGGAGATCGTCAACGCTCCCGGTCGCGAATTTCTCAAACCGTGGGTCGAAAGCCAGGGGATTGACATACTGGAGGTGTTCCGTGTAGAGGATTGTCAGGCGCTCGTCTGGAGCATGGCCACGAACTTCGCTCCGAAAGAGTTGGTACGGATCAGCGGATAAACCCCAAAATCGGGAGTAACCACGGATACATGGGATGAACACGGATATAACTTGAAAATCCACGCAACTGTCATTCGTTTTTGCCTCTAATGTATTTGAAAAGGCGGCCAATTGGCCGCCTTTTGATTATAAACAGACGATAAGAGTTAAGGCACCGTTAGTAGAATAATTTTACCAGAAGATACCCTACGGCACAGCCGGTGCTGACACCGATCAAACCTGGAATGATGAAGCTGTGGTTGATGATGAACTTGCCGATGCGCGTGGTCCCGGAGCGGTCAAAGCCGATGCAGGCCAGATCGCTGGCATAGGTCGGCAGGATGAAGTAGCCGTAGCTGGCGGAAAAGAAGGCAATCATCATCAATGGATCTACGCCGAGGCTGACCCCCAGGGGCGCCATGGCTGCGACAGCTGCGGCCTGGCTGTTGACGAATTTGGAGACGATAAACAGGACGATGGCATAGGTCCATGGTTTGGTAGCCACAATCCCGGCAAGAGATCCCTTCAATAATTCGAAATGCTCCAGGAAAAAGGTGTCGGCCATCCAGGCCACACCGAAGATGGAGATGACGGCGACCATGCCGGCCTTGAAAACGGTGCCGTTGGTGATCTCCTGTATCTTCCCCTTGCAGCAGACCATCAAAATGATCGCACCGGCTGACAGCATCATGATCTGGATGGCTATGTTCATGGAGAGCGGTTTTGTTTTTCCGACAGCACCGAAGACCGGGCGCAATTCGGGGAAAGCGCCGAGAATAACGACAACGGCGATGGCGGCGAAGAAAATCCAGGCGGACCAGTAGGCTTCTTTAGGGAATACCTTGTCCAGCAAGGTGGTAGATTCACCGTATATGTAATCCTTTTGGGCCGGGTCCTGCATTTTTGCCTGGAACAGCGGATCGTTTTCCAGGTCTTTACCCCGCTTGAGGCTCCAGAGGGCAGTCATTATCACACCACAGAACGTGGCGGGAATGCTGACGCTTAACAACTGCAGCAAGCTGACCGGATGGGTGGATTTTGCCAGGATGGCAACCATGGCGACGACAGCCACGGATACGGGAGAAGCGCAGATCCCCATCTGGGATGCAACAGATGCCGCTGCCATGGGGCGTTCAGGGCGAACGCCTTCTTTGATGGCAATGTCATAGATGATGGGGAACATCGTGTAGACCACATGGCCGGTGCCGCACATGACCGTGAGGGTCCAGGTCGTGATCGGGGCGAGCACGGTAATGTACTTGGGGTTGCGCCGCAAAATCCTTTCGGCGATGCGCATCATCACGTTAAGGCCTCCGGCGGTTTGCAGCACCGAGGCGCAACCGATGACGGCCATGATGGTGAGCAACACGTCAACAGGGGGTTTGCCGGGTGCAAGATGGAAGACGAAAGCAAAGACCAGGAGACCGAGACCGCTGATCAGACCGAGACCATAACCGCCGTACCGGGCGCCCGCCAGCAGGCACGCAATGATAACCAGGAATTCCAGTACAATGATGATGTCCATGATTTTTAATCCTCCTTCGTTATTGTTGTTACATCTTGTCTCTAATAATATTTCCTGTTTGAAGCGTATCGCTCAAAAGAAGAGTGTCAAATCGCACTGTTCCTGCCTTTGCTTGAGCATGGAGCATGCCGGATGTACCAACATTTTATAACTGACTGTAATTACGAGACAATGGGCGATGAAGTGAAAACATTCAGCTGGCGAATGCCATAACCGCAGGTTATGGCAACAAAGGAGGCGGGCAGAAAAACAGCTTACATTTTCATGTGTTGGCTGACATTATAACCAATAGTTATCAATATAACGTCAGGTTATGGCCCCTCCGAAGCATTGAAAACCTCGGTGGTCTTTTCAGAAATCAGTCCCGTATTTCAGAAAATCTTATCTTCACAACTACCTGGATTATGTCTATAACATCATGAGTAATCTGACCGTAATCACGAGGCTAAATACGGAGATACATTTTAAGGAGGAAGTAAAATGAAGAAAAAGTTCATGCTGTCGTTCGTCGCAATCACCCTGTTGTTCTCCCAGAGCGCCTTCGCCGAACTGACGAAGATCGCCGACAACGTCTACTCCTACGTGGGCCAGAAAGATGGCTCCCCTGCCCACAGTTTTGCCGCCAATGCCGGAATTATTATCGGCTCGGACGGTGTGCTTGTGGTGGACACCTTGATCTCCGCCAAGGAAGGAGAACGTTTCCTGGCCGATATCCGCACGGTCACCTCCAAGCCGATCAAGTATGTGGTCAACACCCACACCCACCTGGACCACGCCTTCGGCAACTGCGTCTTTGCCAAGATCGGCGCCACGGTGATTTCCCATACGGCTGACCGGGCGATGCTGCAACAGGCGGGGGAAGGGACCCTGAAAAACATCGGCAATTTCGGCCTGAAACCGGAAGATATGGTCGGCACCACAATCGTCTACCCTACCCTCGCCTTCAGCGACCGGATGCAGATCTACCTGGGTGATGAGACCGTGGAGCTAATCCGCGTGGCCCCATCCCACACCGCAGGAAGCATCATCGTCTCCGTACCATCCAAAAAACTGCTCTTTGCCGGAGACATCCTCTTCACCGACTTCCACCCCTTCATGGCTGACGGCGACATCTCCGGCTGGACCACATCCATCGATGCTCTGCTGACCATGGATGTGGAGAAGATCATCCCCGGCCACGGTCCACTTTCGACCAAGAAGGATCTGAGCAACATGAAGGAGTATTTGCTGCAGTTCGACAAGAAAGCGCGGGAACTGGCTGCCTCGTCAAAAGATGCCGATTTCATTACGGCAGAGTTGAAAAAGAGCCTGCCGCAGCGTTCCATGGCCGACTGGATGATCGGGTTTAATGTGAAGAGCCGGTATCTGAGCAAATAGGAGTGCCGGACTCGATTTTTGGCCGTTTGGTGCGCATGGTGGAGCAAAACGGCGTCCCGTTCCTTATTCATGTTTTCAACCATCAAAGGACCACGGAGTCACGGCCGTAAATTATCATGACGACACTATCGATGAGATATTTCAGCCTCAACAGCGCCCTGGCAGCTTCGCTGCTCTTCCACCTGACACTTTTCGGAGCACTTGCGGTGATGCCGCCGAGAGCGCCCCACAGCAGCATCACGGAGTATATCCCGGTGGAACTGGTGCAGCTGCCGCCCGCACCCCGGCTGGTTACGACAGTTCCGGCCGCGAAAGCACCGTTTCCTCCAAAGCCTGCTTCACCTGTGATCGTAAAGGAAAAGGCAGCGCCACCTCCCCCGCCGGTTGCGCAGAAGATTGCCGCGTTACCAACACCGAATGCGGCGCCCGCCACCGGACCAACCCTTCCCGCACATGCGGCTGCGCCGGTAGCTACCGCGCCCGGCAAGGGACAGGCGGGAAGCACCGGCAGCAGTGCGTCGTCGGCTCGTCAGGAAACCGACTCCTCGCCGTCCGGAAAGCGGGACAAGGGTGATTATCTGGCATTCCACCGGCTGAGCAGGCTCCCGGCGTTCCGGGTGCGCAGCGAACCGGTGTACCCCAAGCCGGAACGGATGACCGGTTCCGAGGCGCGGGTACTGGCCGAGATCTTCCTCGATGAGCGCGGCACTGTGGATGAGGTAACCATCAAGAAGAGCGGCGGCAAGCTGTTCGACAAGGCGGTGATCGATGCCGTCCGCCTGAGCAGTTTTCATCCCGGCTACATGGGGGATAAGGCCGTTCCGACAGTGATTCAGATTCCGTACACGTTTAAATTGAAATAGTTCCCCCTCCCCTTGCGGGAGGGGGTTAGGGGGTGGGGGAGGTTGCCACATTTGAAGCTGCCGGCACCTTCACCCACCCCTCGATCCCCTCCCGTCAAGGGAGGGGAAGAAAAACAATGGAGACCGCAAATGCTCTTCACACGCCTGATACTAGCCGCCCTGCTGATCTTCATACCAATCGTAACCGCAACAGCCAACGCCGCCGACCCGCTCCTGAGCCTGCGCGGCACAGTGTACGAAAAGGGGACGAGGCGCCCGTTGGACGGCGTTACCATCTTTGTGACGGGCAAAGAAGCACTAACCGTCATCACCGAACCGGACGGCAGTTTTACCCTTGAGGTTCCCGCCCCCGGCGATTACGAACTTGCCGCGGCCGCCGTCGGTTTTGTAAAACCCGCCCCGGTCAGTGCCACGGCGGGAAACGCCAGGGTGGCGATCTATCTGGAGCCGGTCTATGCCATGAACGAAGTGGTCATACTGGCGGAGCGCAATCCGGACCGGATCGCCAAAACGGTTATTAGCGGCAAGGAGCTTGCCTCGGTACCCGGTTCGGCAGGTGATCCACTACGCGCCATCCAGGCGCTCCCCGGCATAACATCCTCGGGCGACACAAGCAGCGCTCCGGCTATCCGCGGCTCCGGCCCACGGGACAACGCCTACTACGTTGATTTCCTCCCGGTCGGCTACCTCTTCCACATGGGGGGGATGGAAAGCGTCATCAATGCCGACCTGGTTGAAGATTTCAACATTTACAGCTCATCGTTCGGACCGGAGTACGCCGATGTCACCGGCGGCATTATCGATGTCAGGCTACGGAAACCCCGCACTGACCGCCTCGGCGCAAAATTGAACATCAGCATGCTGGAGAGCGATGTTCTGGTGGAGGGACCGATCACCAAAAATCAGAGTTTCTATCTTGCCGGGCGGCGCAGCTATTTTGACCTGATCATGCCGAAAACCGGCACGATGGATACGGGAGTCGAGTACAAGCAGTTCCCGCAGTATTACGACTACCAGGGGAAATACATCTGGCAGATCTCTCCTGACAGCTCGCTGACCCTGATGGTCAACGGCGCGGGAGATGAAATGAAGCTCAATCTGACCAATGACGCCAACGCGGTCAAGCATGACCCGATCCTTGCCGGAGATATCCAATCACGTGTTGGCTATCACTCCCAGGGGGCGCTCCTGAACTCCCGGATCATCCCTGCCCTGACCAACCGTTTCAGCATGGCGCATACGTTTACCGACGTGCAGCAGCAACTGGCCCAATTGGGATATGTAAAAATCAACGGGGACGACTTCCATTTTCGAGACCACCTGACCATGCAGGCAACGGAAAAGCATGAACTGCTTTTCGGGGTGGAATCGGGAATCAGCACGACAAAGCTTGATCTGGACATCACCAAAGAAATGCCTTCCGAATTCAAACCCGGGCCGCCCATACACAGCCTCTCGCCCAGGGTCAAACTGCAAGACACCATTTCCGCCCAATGGGTGGATCTGGCGTTGAAAGACCGCTGGCAGTTCCTTGACAAGGCAACCCTGGTCATCGGGGTACATGGTTCATACGAGACATATTTCGAAAAATACCGGTTGGAACCACGGCTTGGGCTAGAATATACGCCGCTTAAGGACACACTGCTGAGCGCAGGCTGGGGAAAATACCACCAGTTTCCGCAAGGCTACCAGGTAGTAATGGACTTCGGCAACCCGGGCTTGAGTTATGAGGAGGCGGATCATTACTCACTGGGGGTAGAGCAGCAACTGCAGGACGCCTGGAGCGTCAAACTGGAAGGGTATTATAAAAGGCTGGCCAACCTGGTTATTCCTCACGACCCGGAGAATTATATCAATGGCGGCAGCGGCAAGGCATATGGCATCGAGGCGTTGGTAAAAAAGAACAAAACCGCCGGCTGGTCCGGCTGGCTCTCCGCTTCATATACCAAGACAGAGCGGCACAACGACGTGACCGGCGCAGCATTTCCGTACAGCTATGACCAGCCGCTTATTGTAAATTTGGTGTACGAATGGAACTTCGCCAAGAACTGGACCTTTGGCACAAAATGGCGTTACCAGAGCGGCGCACCGTTTACTCCTGTAATTGGTACGAGTACAAAGAAAGATACAAATGGCAATCCAATCCTGGTCCCGACTTACGGGGCCATCGGGTCCGAGCGGCTGCCTGATTACCACCGGCTGGATGTCCGCATCGCCCGGGAGTTCCTGTTCGACAAGTGGAAACTGTCAGCGTACCTGGACATCATCAACGCCTACGCCCGTCAGAATGTTTCCGGATATGACTATAACGGCGACTATACATCGCGCAAAAATATCAGCCAGCTGCCGCTCATACCCGCCCTGGGGATACGCGGGGAGTTTTAGCATCTGCAACCGGAGATTAAAATAACACGCAATTATCTCCAGTATTTTAATTAGGGTTGACGATAATCTATAAATTAAGTATTTTTTTAGCTTAACGTTAGCAACAAGCCGTTAGCTGCCAATAGATACTTTCACCCTGTTCCAAACACATTTTAAGGAGATCCTCATGTGGCACAACTGGAGAATCGGAACACGAATCAGCGCCGGATTCTGCGTGATGTTCATCCTGCTAGGCCTGGTGGGATACACGGGATACGCAAGCCTTTGCATGGTAATGGATCGGGGCGGCAAGGCGGATAATGCGCAGATGATCGTCAAGAATCTTCTGGAGGCGCGCCGCCACGAAAAAAATCTTATTATTCGCCGGGAAGCCGAATATCGGGACAGGACCCTGAAAGCCACCGCCGAGATGACTCGCCTGGCACAAGCCACCAGGGAGCGCTTCAGTGAAGCAGGCAACAAAAAGCTGATGGATGATGTGCTTGCCGCCACGGCAGGTTATGAAGACGCTTTCCGCCGGCTTGCGGAGCTTGTATTGGCCGGTGGTGCGCCGACACCGGAGCAGGCTGAACTGGACAAAAAGATGGTTGCCGCCGCCCGTACGGCGCAAGAGCGGTGCGAAACAGCCGTCAAGCACCAGAAGGAGGAGATGAGCGCCGCCTTTACCTCCGCACAGCGCACAATAGCCGCTCTTTCCGGTGGAGCTCTCCTGTTGTGTATCCTCTTCGCCTTTTTGATCGCACGAAGCATCTCTGTTCCGGTCAACCGCCTCGTCAGAACTGCCCGCACGATCGCGGATGGCGACCTGACCACCGATACCGGGCTGAACAGCATGGATGAGGTTGGTGAACTTGCAGACGCATTGAGGGAAATGAGCCGAAAACTGGGCACCATCATCAGCGAAGTATCGGGGATATCAGCCAATTCGGCTGTTTTCGCCCATGGCCTCCACTCGGGCGCCGAGCGGATCGCCACCGGAGTTGAAAACGTGGCCGCTCAGGCCACTTCCGTTGCAACCGCCGGAGAAGAGATGTCGGCAACGTCCAATGATATTGCCCATAACTGCCAGATGGCCTCTGAGGGGGCGCAGCGGGCTTCAGAATCAGCCCGGAACGGCGCTGCTGTGGTAGATGCAACGGTTGAGATCATGAACCAGATCGCCGAGAAGGTCCAGGAATCGGCCCGAACCGTTGAGAGTCTGGGGGTGCGCAGTGACCAGATCGGCGACATCATCGGCACCATCGAGGATATTGCCGACCAGACCAACCTGCTGGCTCTGAACGCCGCCATTGAGGCGGCACGTGCCGGTGAACAGGGAAGAGGCTTTGCCGTGGTCGCCGACGAGGTTCGCGCACTGGCCGAACGCACCACCCGCGCCACCCGCGAGATCGGCGTTATGATCAAGTCCATACAGGTCGAGACCAAGGGGGCGGTCACCGCCATGGAGCAGGGCGTTCACCAAGTGGAGACCGGCACCGTGGAGGCGGCCAAATCGGGTGCGGCACTGCGGGACATCCTGGAGCAGGTCAACGATGTGGCGATGCAGGTCAGCCAGATTGCCACCGCTGCGGAGCAACAGACCGCCACTACCGAGGAGATCTCCTCAAACATGCATCAGATCACTGCCATCCTCCAGTCTACAGCTCAGGAGGCCCACAAATCGGCACTGTCTACCAGCCAGATGAACGGCCATGTCGAGGAGATGATGACCAGTTTTGCCAAGCT
Organism: Pelobacteraceae bacterium; assembly: GCA_041675485.1. Taxonomy (GTDB): domain Bacteria; phylum Desulfobacterota; class Desulfuromonadia; order Geobacterales; family Pseudopelobacteraceae; genus JACRCG01. The sequence goes on from JBAYTT010000050.1 coordinate 9,009, forward strand.
CAAGCTGGATGAGGACGTGCAGTTGACCATATCCAAAGCCAAGAGCGCCCACATGATCTTCATCGGCAAGATCAAGTCCCACCTGGATGGCGTGGCAAAGATCGATCCGGACAAACTCCCCACTCATCTGACCTGCGCCTTCGGCAAATGGTATCTGGGCAAAGGACAGGAGAGCTGTGGTTCCACCAGCCAATTCCGGGAGATCGACGCACCGCATGCCAAGGTACATGAACTGGGCAAACAGGCGATCAACGCTTTCAATAGTGGCGACAAAGTCAAGGCGCTGCAACTCTGCACGGAGATGACAACAAACTCAGAGAACCTGATAGGAATCCTTGATGAACTGGCGCGCAACTGCACGGGGAAGCATTAGTACCACCCCGGGAGGATCTCTGCTGCCATAATTGCAATAAAAACGGGCCCGGCTAAAGTAACCGGGCCCGTTTTACATTGCCACGTAAGCGGCTCTAAGCGGTCAGGTAATCATACAGTATATCAGAGCGGCGGAGTGCCGATGATTTTCACCCTGGGGCCATAGTCGATCTTGTGGAACCTGCCGGAATCGTCATGAGTGCCGACAACCCAGCGGTAGAGTCTTTTGACTCCCTCCAGAAGGGGCGGTTTCAACTCGTGGTAACTCCTGCCGTAAACCTTCCGGTCGTAGGCGCTGTAATATTCAATCTGCATCTCTTCATCGTAGAGGCCGATACAACCGTGAGAAGCGGGGTATCCCGGCATGTCGCGACCGTGGATATAGTATGAAGGCGTTGTCGGAAGTGATTTGTCCTCGAAGAACCTGAGCCCGTAATGCATCGGATAGCGCCGCCCGATTTCCTCAATCGTGTACATGTTGGAGGTATGCCGCCGGTCGATGGCATCGATCCTGAACTCGCCGTTGGGGACGCGGTGTCCTTCAACCCCGACCGCTGCGGGGAACGAGAATACAAGCTCCCCGTGCTCGTAAGCCCCCAAAAACATCTCGGTCTGATCCACCAGGATGAACTTCTCTTCCGTGGCAGCCTCCGGGTAAAAATCGGGCAACGGTGAAAGCCCTTTTACCTCTTCAAGACGCCTGGGGACCTTGATGGACATCCCGCCGTAGAAATGGCGCCTGTCCATGCGGTTGAAGCGCAACACATCCTGCCAATCATCACCGAAAAGCTTCTGCGGAGTATCTTTCGACGTCAGCTTCACACAGTCCCATTCGATTGCGGCGTCGCTGGGAAAAGCAACGCCGCAGAGCGACTTGAGCTTGTCCGCGGCACGGCTCTGACCGCTGCAGAACAAAAACACAACAAGGGTGAGCATGGCTCTGACAGCGTAATTCATACGGTTCTCCCCAGGCGCGGCAAAATACCGCCACCCATCCCGTGCATATCATATCTCTGTTCCTATGATACCATGAATCAATGCCGATGCATCTCCAGGCCCAGACAGAAATTTTCCGGAATTATGCTATACTTCTCATGGAGCAAACAAAGGGTGGGACACAGCAGCAATTAGCGGCACAAGCATCGTTTAATGCACGGGAGGGTGCAATGCCCGAAGGAACTGTCATTTGCATAATGCTGGTTTTATTTCTGTTCGCAACTGTTGGCGTCGTTGTGTACTGCCTGCGCCTTGCCCGTAAATACAAAAGGGTTGAAGCTGACATGCAGTGCATCCATGAAGGTGCGGAGCACAATATTGTCGATATAATTTATGATGGTAACGACTGGTTTATGCGAAAGGTACGGCTGCACACCGATACGTATCCATACGTCGTTGATGTGCCGATTTCAGAAGTCAAGGTCACCCCATTAAGGAACCGGGGGGAATCCCGGCGTCAGAACGCAGGTTAGCGGCTAGTGGAGGGTATTTATTATGCAAAAGATGCTGACCCATGCAGCCATTTTGGTTGGAGTACTTGTAGCCGGTGGCTGCAGTACGGGAAATTTCATCGTGTATAAAAATGGAAGCAGTTTCTATATCTCCAGTGACTGCCCAGAGCGGCAACGAGTCCTTTGTGATTCCGGCGACATCAGCAAGGTAGTGACGGATTCGAAACTGCCTGACTCACTACAGAAGGAACTGAAGGATGGTATGTGTGCTTCTGGCACGGCAGGGAAACCTTTGGCGAAAACCCTTGAGAGGATGACAAAGGAACAACACACCGCCTTGAAAGATTCTTTTCTTGATAACGGGTACGAGATTAACAAGATTGCAGACAGTTGAGGCGGAGGTTAAGAGCGCCCGTGTGGCGTTAATCACCAACGCTGGCAACAGGCATATGTCTTCAAAACTTGAAGAGGGAAGGAGTGGACATGAAGAAAGGAAAACTGGTCTTCATAGAAGGAATTAAGGAAAGGCGGCCAAGCGGCCGCCTTCTGCATATACTCCCGGCTCATCCTCAGCTCCATTCCACGCTTCTATTGAAACACAACTGCTGACTCTCCCTCGGTGTACACCTGAATGGAGATCTTGTCCTTCTGCACGATCGTATCGTTAAACTTCAGCTTTTTTATATCCCCGCTCAAAAACACATGCTCCACCAGCTGCACCCGGGCAAGCGCTTTTCCGGCCATCTGGCGGGATTGCTCCAGTTGGCTGGTCAGATTCATATTGAGCTTTTCCTGGATCATACCCCTGATCGTGCTGTGAAGCAGCCAGTCGGCCGACTGCAGCAGCAGATCCTGGGTCTGCATGTCAAAGTCAACATCCTCGACCGAGAAATTATCGGTTTGCGGATTGAATACCGGCTTGGCGGTCAGATAGAACACTCCGTCCAACGATCCCTGAGTCTGCAGCTTTACAACAAGCCTGTCCCCGTTGCCATACAGGTCGAAATCCTTGATGACGATGCTTTTTCCGTCGGAATCAAAGCGTTTGTCAAGAAGCAGCGGCGCCGCAATGGCACGCAGGTCCTTGAAGTAGAGATCCGCGTTCAGTGCAATGCGGAACGTTTTGTCAAAGGTATTGACCAGCTTGAGGTTGGGCAAGGGAAGCGGTGGCTGGGCAGCCGGTTCCGGGCCCACCACCAGTTCGGCAAACGTGCTGATACCGACGCTCAATCTCACCCGGTTGTTCTGGGCATACAGCGGGTACATCATCACCTCGCGCGGGGTCAGTTTCAACCAGGCGCTGTAGTTCCTATCCAGCAAAATCGGTTTTTGCGCCGTATTCCAGACCTTGGCAATCTGAGCCTTCAGTGGAAACAGATCATTGATTTTTTGTGCCATCAGATCGGACAACACCTTTTGAACCGGCTGGGTAATCCCCTCGACAACGCTGCGCGGTTTGAACGACAGCGGACCGATGCCGACCTCCTCGGCAAGCAGATCGCTCAGTCCCAGATAATAAATCTCCGTATGCAGTCGCCAGTCCGGAGTAACACCTGCCTTGGCCTTGAATTTCAGCTTGAGCGGAATGGCCTTCGTTTCAAACATTCCGTAGCTCAGCGTCAGGGAGACCGGCAGGGAAACAAACAGAAAATTATCGGCGGCTGTGACAACGATCGCCCCGCTACGCACCACCTCAGCGGTCAGCCCCCTGGTCTTGGTGGACCCCTTGTACAGCTCTTTGCGGATCGTCTGGTTCAGAATTCTGGCAAGGTCATCCGTCGAAACCTCAATCGGAATATTGAGAGAGGAGGTCTCCTTTTTCAGCACCGTGCGAAACGCCTCGTCTCTTGGACGTGCGGCAGTAAGAGGCGTGACTCCGGCACAAGAACAGAGGGATAATGCAAACAATGACAGTGCAACAAGCAATACGGCATGTTTTCTTGAAATCATGAATGAACCTTTCTTTCGTTATACGAGGTTGAAACAAGCGGGATTATGAAGTCCATCGTTTGTCATTTCGATCAGAGTCTGGCACACGGAACCGCCAATGTCAAACTGATGGATACGGAACCGGGATGCCGTTTTTGCTGCCAGTTGTGGTGGGGACAATCTCCGCGCTGTTGCCTTTCTCTCCATCCGCCGCAATAGTTTGCCAAAGAGCACCAGATGCGCCACTGGCAACAAAACCTGCTAATTAACACGCAGTTACAATCCGTACAGGAGAATTAGAGCGGCACCATCAATTGCTCAAAAAATCGTTTTATTTATGGCATTCATGTTGCAAAAGTATTTGCCAATAGACCGATACTCCAGCTGTGAATATAGATAAATACGATTCCACTGTGTATCTGCTGCACGGAAATATAGTTTGTTTTTGTCGCATATTTATTTGAAACATCACGTGCAGCACATAGTTGCCGAAATGGTAAAACCCGGGTAACCGGGTGACACAAAGCTACCATCCAATTGTACTGGATAGAGGGGCTGCCGAAGCGACGAATGAAGTATTGCTATCATCAAAATAGCCTACCTTCTTCAGCGGTAGGCTGTTTTTTTTGTAATGCATTGCACCGCGCAACTACTGAACGGTATGGAGGGAAGAACATGGCGGGTAAAGTCAGGGAAATGATCGATTTTGTGCTCAGGCAGAGGGCTGCAGGCAATCCCATGCTGGAGAAAATCATTAAAACAAAGATGATTCTTAAAGGAATTAACCCGGGCAAGTTTACGCATCAATCCGACGATGACCCCGAGGTGTTGCAGCAGCTTGAAGGAATGGCAATGGAACTCGGCTATCTCTGCCGGGAGGCGTCTGCTCCCGAAGCCGGCGACAGCGACGCGACGTCCGCGGCTGCTCCGGAAAAAAAGATCCAACGCATGGATATTATTTCAGCGCATTCGACAAAAGACACCATTGATGAAATCACGAAAGACCTTCGTGAACAATTGGTTCTTTTCGACGCAAAGCTTCTGCTGTTCTTCGCCTCATCGAAATTTGCCCCTGACGAAATAAGCCGAAAAATGCAGGACTCATTTCCGTCTTCTCTTGTTTTCGGCTGTTCGACCGCCGGAGAGCTTGCCACCGGCACCATGCTGGACGACTCTGTCGTCGTCATGGGCTTCAATGACGACTCGCTTCTGGATGCAAAAATCGAAATCATTGAAGATCTCAAGGACCAGGGCGGGGTGAAAAAGGCATTTGACGCTTTTGCCGGCCACTTTGGCGAAGCCGTTGCCGACATGGCATCGCGGGAGTATGTGGGAATAATTCTGGTCGATGGCTTGAGCGGCGCCGAGGAAAATCTTATCGAAACAATCGGCGATTCAACCAATGTCGTTTTTATTGGCGGCTCTGCCGGCGATGACCTGAAGTTCAACGCCACTCATCTCTATGCAAACGGTAAAACGTACCGCAATGCGGCAATAGTGGCATTACTCAAACCCGGGGCGGAGTTTGCCTTTGTCAAGACGCAGAGCTTCCGCAACCTTGGCACCTGCCTTGAGGTCACCAAGGCCGACGAAGCGAGCCGGACGGTTCTTGAATTCAACGGTAAACCGGCGGCAATCGCCTACGCCGAAGCGATCAACAGTTCGGTGGAAGAGGCGTCGCATCGCTTCATGCACAACCCGGTAGGACTGGTGATCGACGACGAGCCGTTCGTCCGGAGCCCCCAGCAGATCAAGGACAACGGCTCGATGGCCTTTTATTGCGCTGTCCGGGAAGGAATGGAACTGTCGCTGCTGGAATCGACCGACATCATAGAGGATACCCGCGCTGCCATCGGACGGGCACGGGAAGAGTCGGGAAGAATTTACGGCATTATCAACTTCAACTGCATCCTGCGGACGCTGGAGCTGAAACAGAAAAATTTGACCAGGGAGTATGGCGACCTGTTCTCCGCCGTCCCGACGGCCGGTTTCAGTACCTACGGCGAGCAATATATCGGCCATATCAACCAGACAGCGACAATGCTTGTGTTCAAGTAAACAGTCAGGGGGATGCACATGCCTAGCAGAGCAGAACGCATACATATCGCCGATAATACGCATTTTTTAAAGGGGAGCCTCTCCCTGACAAACATTACGGACCTTGTCCAGTTCCTGGCCACCAGCTACAAAAGCGGGATGATACATGTGCACAAGCATCCTGCCGGAATCGAGGGGAAGATCTTTTTTACGGCCGGGGCGATTACCAACGTCTCCACGGATGAGCTATCGGGTCTGGAGGCTCTGTCCGACATTTTGAACTGGGATCAGGGTGAGTTTCAATTTAATCCGGATGTTACTTCAATTGAAAAAAACGTCGGCCTCTCAGTACAGCATGCCATCATCGAGGCCGCGGTCTTGCACGATCAACGAATTACTAAAAAACCAACCTCACATATCGATATCACACCAGGAGAAGGGAGCGGTGAAATGGAAATGAATCAACGTGATTCAACGACGGTGTTGAATGATTTATTGATGATTCCGGGAATAGACGCGGTAGTCGTGGTCGGGAGGGATGGCTTCGTCATCGAATCCGCCGGAAACAGCAGCAGGGTTAACATCGATGAACTGGGAGCATCCCTGGCCCACGCCATCAATGCCATCGAGGAGATGGGGAGCGAGCTGAAGGTAAGCCTGTTCCAGGACATGTTTATCGAATACGGCAAGGCGGTAATCATGTGCCGGCCTGTCGGCGATGCCATCGCGGCGGTTATAGCCCCTGACGCCTCAAAACTCGGCATCATCAGACACAAAACCAAAAAATACTTTGAAGAGCTTGTCCTGCTATTTTAGTAAGTTAGGGGTTGTTTCCTGCGTTTTTAGTACGATAGAAATAATTTTTGTTTTTTCAGCTTATCAGGGCTTGGGGGGAGCGATTAATGTCACTGAAATTGGACTTTAGCTTGGACAACGAAACGTTCCGCCGCTATTTGAACGGGCATGCCGTGGTGATGCATTCCCATCACTATCTTGCGCTGATCACAAAACTGGCGGAGGATTTAAGCGACATCGGAGGGCCGCAATTGCTCAAGGATGTTGTGGAAGAGAGCATGTGGGCGGTTCTGCACGATTATGCAGAGAAGAACGACGTAACCTCTCCCCTGCAACGATGCACTGTCGGGAGGGAATATTATTCGGTCTACGGCCTGGGAAAACTGAAAGTGGGCGGCACCGAAAACGGCGGCGAGGTCTGCCTGGTACGGTCGCATATCGATGAAGGCTGGATAAAGAAGTGGGGCCGCCATTCCAAACCGATAAACCACTTCACCTGCGGCTACATTGCCGCAATGTTCGCGGTTGCGTTCAACAAACCGGTTAAAAGCTATACGGTAACCGAAACGGAAAGCATGGCCGTCACCGGAACCGAAGGAACCTTTATCGTTACGTTATCATGACACGGAAGGAGCAATAGAATGACCGTTATGCGCGACACCGTCGTAAAATCCCTGGCAAAAATCACTATTCAGGGGAATGAAGACGGATTGATACCGGAATATGATGTTCTGGAAAACCTGCTTCCCGCCGCCTTGCTGAATTCATTTTCCGAAAGGATCATGGCTGCCGCGCCGCAAGAGAAAAAAACGATGGTAGCTGACGGGCTTGTCAGGGCGGCCTATGAATGCGGCTACCATACGGGATGCGGCATCATAACCTCGGACGTCTTCAACGATGTGGTCCTCCCGATGGTTACGGAAGGAGAGAAGGATATCCTGCGCGGTGCCTTTGCCGCCTTTACCGCCTGGGGATGGGCCAAGTCGGGGATTGTGCAACTCAAAGCGGGCGAAAAAATGGTTATCCGCGCCAATGATTATTACGAGGCCGACAGCGGCGGAGATGGTTTGCGCGCCTATATGCTCCGTGGTTTATGCCAGGCTTTCTTCGACCTGACCTACGCCGACCCATACCCCGACGGGATGGATACCTATGTCTGCCAGCAGACCAAGGGGATCGAGGCCGGCGACCCGCACGGCGAATTTATCGTCACCAGAAAACACGCGTCCGTCTGATCACCGGAAATGTCATCAACGGGAAACAATGTGATCGACTCCGGTGAACGTGCGGTTGTCGATTCCCTGAAAAACGCCGCGCGCTTGAAATGGAGCGGCCTGTTGCGCGCCACGCAGGCCGGGGAGCGGGTTGGCGTGATCGTCATGCACGACGGCCAGGTGGCCTGGGCGGCCAGCGCCACGCAGAGCGAGGATTTCAGCGCCGTTCTGGAACGGGTCGGCCTCGTCTCCAGGGATAAGCTCGCAGCAGCCAATCAGGTTCTGCAACAGCAGCGTTCCGAGGGGAAAACGACAGATCTCGGCACGTTGCTCGCCGAGGAATGTCTGATTTCCCCCTCACTCCTGCGCAGCTGCTTCAAGACCCACGTGAGTGCCGCCATCACGTCCCTGGCGGCAGCCCCCCTGCTTGCCCTGCAGGCTGAACATGAAACCGTATCGGTCGATTCGAGCCTGCTGTTCGATCTTGCCGACCTGTTCCCCGGATTCGAACAGGGGATCGATTTTTCGCAGACCTTCTCCCCGGAGCAACCAACAGCTGTTTCGGCGTATGAGGCTGAAAAAGGCACACTGCTGACCGGATTGACTCTCTTGCCCGGTTACCGCTATTCGTTCATTGCGGATACGGAGGGAAGAATGCTGACATGTCATGTGGCCGATGCGGTTCAGGTGCAGGTGGAACGCATCATCCCGAAGGCTCTCGTCTGGTTGTCCTCGGCCTGTACGCTCTCGACTGAAACCGAGATGGGGCTGGTGTTGTCAGCATACCTGCATGGGGAAACGGGGTCGCTGTTTGCGCAAATGACCGATTTCAGCAAGCAGTTCTTCGTGGCGGTATCGTTCAGCGCGGATGGCAAGCTGGGTGTGATCAAACACAAAATATCCGAACTGATACCAGCGGTTCGGAAATTCACGGAAGCACTTTAATTCCAATTCCAGATCAAGGATGATATCAAGGCGGCGAGGATTGAGGCTGCGAGGCGTACACGACCGTACGTTGAGCTGCCGAAGACGAGCCAACGACGATAGGGCCTTGATATGGAATTGGAATAACAAGATTGGAGAGACCGCATGGCACATATCCTTTCCATTGTCAGTTCAAAAGGTGGAGCCGGCAAGACCACGGTAGCGTTGAACCTTGCCGTGGCATTGGCGGAAGAGGGTGACACCACCCTGTTAATCGATGTCGATCCGCTCGGGGCGATCGGCTTTTCACTGGCGCAGAGCGATACGGAATGGCGGGGACTTGCCGAATGCATGATGGATAAACTGTCCATTGACGAAATGATCATGCCGACCAAGCTCCCGGCTCTTTTCCTCCTGCCGCGTGGACGCCTGGACCCGCTCGATGTGGGCATTTACGAAAACATGCTCCATTCGTCGTCAATACTGAGCGAGGTAATCGCCTCGGTGGAGAAAAGATTCCGCTACATCATTATCGACACCCCCTCCGGCTTGGGGATGGGCACCAGGGCTGCGTTGTCAGTCAGCAACTTCGTGCTTCTGCCGCTCCAGGCGGAATCCCTGGCGCTGCGCTCGATCTCGCAAACCCTTCGAGTGGTACAGCACGTAAAGGAACACGAGAACCCGAATCTGGAACTGCTCGGCATTCTCGCTACCATGGTTCAATTGAAAAAGGACGTATCATTCAACATCATGAAAACGGTGTGGGGGTCATTAAGCGGCGTTCTGGAGAATTACCTCCCGCGTGCGGATGTTTTCGGTGTCGCCAGCGAGAAGGGGTTGCCGGTGGCATTCCTGCCGGGTCAATACTCTCCGGAGGCGGTCAGGTTCCAGTTACTGGTCACAGAGATCAAAGGCATCATCCAGAGTCTGGGTGGTACGACAGGAGAAACAGATGAAAGACCTCAGCGCGCACTTGTATGACCTGAAACAGGCGCAGCAGATACTGAACACCTTTTTTCCGGCAACAGCGTGCGGCACCCAGGAGAACCAGTTTCCCGATGGGGCGCCGCAATACCTGCGATTGTCGCCTGATTTCCCCACACGCATGGCTCCGCGACCGCCGGCCGTTCCCGTCGTTTCACCGCAGGAACCGGTGGCGGCGGCGAGCGAGGCTCATCACCAGCAATTTTCAAGCTGGGAGGAGTGCATCGCCTGGTGCATGACCATGACGCGGGCCGAATCCGTATTTGTCGCTGATTCGCAGGGATTTATCATCGCCAGCAGAGGGAGAATCCCCGGGCATGGCTTCGAAGCTGCCGGGGCGGAAGTGATCTGCTCGGTGGAACAGCTGGAAAGGGTTGCGCCTGATGCGGGCAGACTTGTATGGCTCGATCTGGATTTCGACAAATACCGGGTTATCGGCATCATTACTCCTCCGGTTGATGCGGAGTACTATGTGGTGGGCCTTATTGCGCCAGACTCTTCATCCTTCTATTCCCACAAGCAGATTATTACCCGAAACATCCTCGAAAATCTGGCACATATGGATTAGGTCCGGCTGCCGAGCACGTCGGAGTAGACAAGGTTGCCAGTTCCTTGATGGTCGGCGCCCGCCAGTCCGCCTTGCCTCCATAACTGACGGCAGGGCAGGTATTCATCGCACCGTTCCAGCCGCCGGTTGGCGCCAGGGTTCCGTACATCCAGATAAGCCCAAAATCCTGGTCGATAAGCTTCCCGCCATTATTTGGATTCATCCAGTCACCTTCGAAGACGATACCGATATGTTATTTATATTTTCATCACTGTACCTTTTCGACCGTATTAAAAGGGCGACCCATTTGGGCCGCCCCTTCATCTTCACCACTACGGCGCTGGCGGCAATGTTTCCCGCTGGCAAATTGAATCGTTCGGGAATTTAAAATTGTAAACAATGCCACCCCCTCCCCACATCAGTTTTCCACGCATGTTGTACATAAGCGGATAAGAGTGAATATTGTTGGAACCGGTCTGGCTCTTGACTGCCATGCCGGTATCGAGCGAGGCGGGACCTGACCCCGTCCATGCATCTCTTGGGTATTCTATATGAACAAAAGTTGGCAGAAAGCTGTACTTGAACGCATAATCGGTGAGGATGTAGCCCATGCGTTTCAAGGTGGCAGGTGGTAACGGTCCGGGGTCAAGAAAGTCAAAGACAGTGGCGGATGCCTTGACCGGATTTGCAGTGGATGAAGCTTTTGCATAGAGATCCGATAAGTTATGGCGGAAAGAGTCAATATCGTCATCAAATCCGTTGTGGTTGCCCAACTGGTCCGCCTTTGCAATCGCTGCCGGGTCACCAGCCGGGTACCATTGACCGCCAACGCATACATAATCCGTGTTGTTGAAAATATCGATTGGTGTCGGTTCGGAGATATCGTTGTAGCCTACAGCCATAGTCTTTGCTGTGCCCGAATTCTTGTAGATGATGTTGAGATATACGTCTGTGGCACTGACTGGGAGCAGGACCGATGATAGATCGAAGGTCAGCTCCACCGGTGTTCCCGGTTGAAGTACGCTGACACCGTTCTTCTCTGGTACCCTGATGACGTATGCCACGGCATCTGCGGGTTCGGTGTCTACCG
>JBAYTT010000051.1:0-19690 GCA_041675485.1 Pelobacteraceae bacterium
ACGGCGAACAGCAGCGTCCCGAACAGCCCCCCTACCCCGAGCTTTGCGTACAGGGTCGTGGTAAAGACGGAGGTATAGCCGGTCTCCGCAAAGAAGAGCCAGTCGGTGTAAAAACCGAGCAAGGACGAAGCAAACGGCAGCAGTACGGCTATGAGAATCAGAATCGGAATAAATTTGTTTTTACGCATCGCCGTCCTCCTTTACTACATATGTATCTCAATTACGATGATACGGATTTGAAGAACTTTCGGCTCTCTTTTTTTTCATATACCGGTAAATCAGATAGCCGCCACCGGCCAGGAGTATGATTTCAAACAGGCCGATACCACCTCCGCCGGTCATGCCGCCCATACCGCCGCCTGCTCCGGCCATGCCGCTGAACAGCATACTTCCCAGCATTCCCCCCGCAAGTCCGCCGGCCATGCTCCTCATGAACCCTCCCCCGGCTGGTTGCTGGAAAGCGCCTGGCGCGGGCCCGGCCTGCTGGCGTGGCGGAGGCTGATATGAAGGCGCCGTCGGACGGGAATAGCTGCGTGAGCTACGGCTTCCCATGGAACGGCTGCCGCCGGCTCTGGCTTCGGCGTTAAGCTCCATGACGGTAATGCTCATAAACAATACTGCTGCCGCTACGGTAAAAAATTTAACAACATGTTTTTGCATAGTGCTCTCCTTAGTTGCATCTGTTCCGGCAGAGCCGGAGGTTACGAAAGTGGTGTTCCTTCGCTGTTCGTGTCGTCATATTGATTGTGCAATTTGACCGGGGTGCCGCGGCGCATGCGCAGATTAAGCATCTCCACCAGTACAGAGAAGGCCATTGCAAAGTATATATATCCTTTGGGTATGTGCATATCGAGGCCGTCACCGATCAGCGCCACGCCGATCATGAGCAGGAAACTGAGCGCCAGCATCTTGATGGTCGGATGTTTTTCCACGAAGGCGCTGATCTTGCCCGAAAAGAGCATCATGAAGCCAACGGCAACGACGACCGCGGCAACCATGACAGCCAGTTGGCTGGCCATCCCGAGAGCGGTGATGATCGAATCGAGAGAGAATACTATGTCGAGCAGCAGGATCTGGACGATAACCGCGCCGAAGGTGGCGCCTGCTCCGGTAACCGTATGCCCCTCCACCCCTTCCAGTTTCTCGTGGATCTCCATCGTGCTTTTCCAGATCAGGAAGAGACCGCCGGAGAGCAGGATCAGGTCGCGGCCGGAAATTTCATTGCCCAGCACGGTAAACAGCGGTGAGGTAAGCCCCATTAGCCAGGTCAGGGAGAAGAGCAGCGCAATGCGGATGAACATCGCCAGGCCGAGCCCGACCAGCCGGGCCTTTTCCTGCTGATGAACCGGCAGTTTGCCCGCCTGTATCGAGATAAAGATAATGTTGTCGATGCCGAGTACGATTTCCAGTGCGCTCAGTGTTACCAGTGCCATCCAGACCTGCGGGTCAGTCAGCCATTCCATGTGTTCTGCCTCCTCTATTCATGTAATTGCAACGCATTAATCCATACACAGCTTGCGGCGTTTCGAGCTCCACAGGTCCATCGCCTCTCTCATGATCTCGGAGATACTTTTTGATGTGGACTTCGTCAGCTTTTCCAGCGCTTTCTTTTCTTGATCACTTATGCGCAGTGAGATGACATTCTGCAACTGCTCTGTTTCTTTTCTTTTCTTTTTGGATAATTTCGGTTCTCTGCTGAACAGGTTTTTCGTGTAAGACATGGTACCCTCCTCTGTCGGTTTGCCGGGACATATTGTCCCGTGGTTAAGGTTGTTCGGTCAGCGCATTCGTGTTGCCAGCTCTTCGAGCCGGGCAATGCGTTCCTCCATGGGCGGATGGGTCGAGAAAAGCGCCATCATGCCGCCGCCGGTCAGCGGATTGACGATAAACATATGGGCCGTGGCAGGCCGGGCATCCAGCATCGGAATCGCCTGTGAAGCGGTATGGAGCTTGTTCAGGGCGCCGGCCAGGGCCAAAGGCCGGCCGCAGATTTCCGCCCCGGAGGCATCAGCCAGGTATTCGCGCGAGCGGGAGACCGCCATCTGGATCAGCATGGCGGCAATCGGGGCGATGATCGCCATGGCCAGCGAACCGACCAGGCCGCCGATACCGCCCCCCTCTTCATCATCTCCCCGGCCGGCGCCAAACATCGCGCCCCACTGCAGCATGTTGCCGATCATGGAAATCGCACCGGAAAAGGTGGCGGCAATGGTCGAGATCAGTATATCGCGATTTTTCACGTGGGCCAGTTCATGGGCCATGACCCCTTCCAGCTCATCGGGCGTGAGGATGCGCAGAATACCCTCGGTGGCAGCAACGGCAGCATGTTCGGGGTTCCGGCCGGTAGCAAAGGCATTGGGGGAATCGTCCGGAATGATGTAGACCTTCGGCATGGGAAGACCGGCCCGCCCGGCAAGACGTTCGATCATCCCGTAAAAGGCGGGGTGGACGTCGCGGGTAATTTCCCGGGCATTGTACATTTTGAGAACGATCTTGTCGGAAAACCAGTAGGAGCCGAAGTTCATGACGGCGGCCATCAGGAAGGCGATCATCATGCCCCCCTTGCCGCCGATGGCGCCGCCCATGAAAACGAGCAGCATGGTGAGCAGGGATAGAAGAAGTGTTGTTTTGAAGCGGTTCATCATGACTATGTACCTCCGACGAGTTTGTTTTTTTCGCCGGGGGTAATAAAAAAGACCTTTACCCACGGCGTGATACGCCTGGATAAAGGTCTTGCTTGCGATGGTTATCGTTCCCTGTCCGAGTCTTGCGACTGTGTTGACGAACAAGGGATCAGCCATGTCTCCGGCTGATAGCTACTCCCCTTCATTGAAGTTGGATGATAGACGAACCGTTCACCGTCTGTCAAGCGGTCATTTCAGTACGGCTTCTCAAGTTCCGTGGCAAGCCGTTCGACAAGGCCTTCGAAGTTCTGCTGGAAGGCCCCCTGGTTTTTGCTGGCATTGCCGCCGACGGTGACGGTGCCGTGCTGAATACGCACCCAGATGCGGCGATGCGACATGAAGAAGGCGATGTAAATACCAATCACCATCAGCAGGCACCCCAGCCAGACAACCCACACTCCCGGATCCTTGGCGACCTGAAGACCGGTATACATACGTTCCTCGGCTCCCTTATAGTGGAGCACCGGCCCTTTGCCATGTTCTTTGGCATGCTGCATGTTCAGTTCCGGGTGGTTGGCATAAACGACGAACGCTTCGCTGCGGCCGTCTGGTGTATGTAATTCGACTTGTGCCGCAGGCCCGGATAGATCACCTGCATAAACGGAAACATCCGGAACCGTCTCAAGGACATGCATGCTGCTGCCATCAGGCAGATTGACCGACGATTGAGCCGGCACGGTCAGCGACATGCCGTTTTTTCCATCAAGGTCACTGACGATGAAAAAATAATTCCCGGCATTTCCGTAACTGGACTGGTAGAAGGTGATTCCCTTGTAGGTCAGTGGGTCATTGACGATGACGCGAGCATTGGTGTAACCGGGCACAGGCTGGCCATTCTCCAGTACCGTCAGAATACTCTTGAACTCCTTCGGAGCTCCGTTGGCATATTTGGCAACACTGAATTTCTCAAGGCGCAGGGAGAAGCCGAGGTCGAGCTCTTTTTCCGAGCGGAGCATTACCTTGGAAACACTCTCTCCTTCGAGAATGTTAACGAAGCCTTTATACCCGAAAAGCGAACCTGTCAGGGCGCCGACGAAGATAACAATGACGCTCAGGTGGACGAAATAAACCGACAAACGGCACCAGGGAGTCTTCTGGGCGAAGAGGTGCCATGCACCATCCGCCTCTGTCACAACCGGTTCGGAAAATTCCGACTTAAGGAAGGCAACAGCCCTCTCCTTGATGGCACCTGCTTCACCCGGACTCTGGATCGTAGCCACATTGGCCAGGGAACGTTCCAGCCCGTCACTCAGGACCGTTTCCGGCCGGGTGATTATCTTCCAGATGTGTGGTAGGCGTTTGATGGAACAGGCAACCAGATTGACGGTCAGCAGATAGAGCAGCAGGATAAACCACCAGGAATGGTACATGTCGAAAAATCCCAGTGCCTTGTAAATCTTGATCTTTGCCGGGCTGATCTGGGCAAGGTATTCCTGGGGAATTGTGCCTTGCGGGAGGATCGTCCCGATTATGGAAATGAGCGCAACAGAAATCAGCAGGAACATGGTCAGTTTGAGCGAGCAGAAAAAATCCCAGAGGGAATGAAGAAAATCACGTTTTTGACTTGTCACAAGTACGTTCTCCTTGAAATAGGTACCACCTCCCGCGAATCCGGAATTCTCCGGCGTTTTTGCGGGGAGACCGTTTGATTGGTCGGGAATTTTGCGAATTGACAATAAATTCAGTCCTAGCGGAACAGAACAGTATCAAACCACGACGCACACCTCCAGCTTAAAATATCTATTCCTGCTTCACAACTCTCCCTGGGGTTTACCTCAATCAGCTTTTTCTGTATAGTTTCACCTCAATACCATGACCGTATAAAAAGGAACCACACCATGGCCAGATGCTCAAACTGCAACGCTCCCCTGCCCGACGGCTCCCTGCTCTGCTCCTATTGCGGCGATCGCAATGATATCGATCTCAAAGGAATACACTACTATACAACCCACGAAAGCGACTCCCCCCGGACCTGCCCTCGGTGCAACATTCGCCTGAAGACCCTCGACCTGAAACTGAATGGCACCTTTTTAATCGAGCGATGCGACCAATGCCTGGGGTTGTTCTTTGATCCGGGGGAACTGGAGGCGCTTCTGGAGGCGACAGTCACCAATGTATTCCTGATCGACAGAAACGGACTCGACAGTATCAACCTGCGCCGGCAACCGGACCAGTACCCGATCTCCTACATCAAATGCCCGGTCTGTTCCCAGCTTATGAACAGGGTCAACTTCGGCGTCAGGAGCGGCGTCATAATTGACCGCTGCAAGGCCCACGGAGTCTGGCTTGACGGAGGAGAACTGCGACACCTCTTCGAATGGATGAAAATGGGGGGCACGCTCCTTGAGCAGGAGCATCAGGAGCAGAAGCTAAAGGAAGAGTTGAAACGGGAAAACGAACAGCGCCAGAAAAGTGCCGGCTACAGCAGCGAACCATCCTCTTTCGACAGCTTTGGCGGCCCGCTGCGGCAGTCGGACCCGGACCTGTTCAATATCATCTACGAGGCTATCCGCTTTTTCACCAGATAATTCCCGGCAGCGAACAGCGGTACAACGCTCCGGACCTAGTCAAAGGTTTTCCTGAGAAGGTGCAGGGCAAGGGCGGCCAGCAGCATGAACGACACGACTACCGCGCCGGCTATTTTACGCCTCTGATATGTAGCATCCAGCCTGTCAAGCACGACTTGTATTTTCTTCAGATCGGCCTGAATCCGGGCCGATTCCTTTTTAACCAACTCGACATTCACATTGTGGAACAGGGTATGAAAGCTATTCCGCACGGAAAAAAGCTCTTTTTCCAGCTTTTCGGTATCGGTGCCGATTTTTTTGAAGGCGTTGATGCGCTGGTCGATGGCCACGATGGTCGACTCGGTTTCCTGCATGGCTGCGCGGATCACCCGGGCGCGCTCAAAGCTGTGACAGCGACTGCAGCTCTTTTCGTTGATCAGTTCGAGTGATGCCTTTACCACCTGATGATTGCCGTGACAGGTGACGCAGGTCGGCCCGCCTTTACCGAGCATGCGACCATGTGCGCTGGCCAGGTAATCTTTCATCACGCCGACATGACAGCGGCCGCAGAAAGCAGGGATGGCTGGTTCCTTGGGCGCTCCCAGAAAACCGCGGGCCGGGCTCATGGCATTGGCAGCATCTTTCGGGTCTCCTCCGTGGCAGCCATTGCAGAAGATGCCGTTTTCGGCATGAATGCTCCCCCGCCAGAGCGTGACCGGTTGGCTGTATTTTTCAGGCATTTTTGAGTGGCACTGGATACAGACCGGCTCAGCCGTTTCTTCTGCACACAGTACGGACGGGAGCAAAAATGGTACGAGAGCAAGCATCATGAAGACGCACAACCGGGCACGGAGATTCATTGCATTAAGGCAATATATCATGACAAGTGCCCCCATATGCTGAGCCCGATCCAGAGCAGCACTCCTCCGATGGAACAGACCAGGAACAGCGGACGTTTCAGGGGGTGACGCTCTCTGCCCCGGTCGATAAAGGGAAGCAGCGCCAGGAAAGTCATCGCCGCACCCTGCAGTGAGAGGCCGATCAGCTCATTCGGGAAAATTTTCAGAGTCTGGTAGTTTGCCAGGAAGTACCACTCCGGTTTGATGTGCGCCGGGGTCACAAAGGGATTGGCCGGAATGAAGGAATCCCTGGTAAAAAACAGATACGGGTCAAAGAATACAACTGCCAGGAAGCAGGCCATATAGATTGCAACAGATCTCAGGTCTTCAAGGGCAAAGTTGGGGAAGAAAGGAATCCCTCCCGGATGTCCTTCATACCGGTAGCTGTCCCCCTGCCACTGATTGGTAGAATCCTCCTGTCCGAACGGGGGAGTTGATACTCCGGTACGCTTGAGGAAGAAAAGGTGGGCACCGATCAGGGCTGCGATGCCGGCCGGGATGACTGCAACATGCAGGGCAAAGAAGCGTCCGAGAGTAGGAGGACCAACCAGCGGACTGCCGCGCAGAAACTCGACCAGGTATTGTCCCACCACCGGTATGGCGCTGGCGCTGTTGGTGGCCACTGTAGTAGCCCAGAAAGAGAGCTGGCTCCAGGGGAGCAGGTAGCCGGTCAGCGAGATCCCCTGCACCATGGTGAACAAAACAAAACCGGTCACCCAGTTCAACTCGCGCGGCTTCTTGTAGCTGCCCATGAACAGCACCGAAAGCATGTGAAGCAGCAGGACCAGCACCATCATATTGGAACCGACAGCGTGGCACATGCGGATCAGCCAGCCATAGGGAGCATCGTTCATGATTGAGGTGACGCTCTTGAAGGCCTTGTCCGCATCCGGTACGTAATAGATCAGCAGCAGCATGCCGGTCACGACCTGCAGGGCAAAGGCAAACAGCAGAATACTCCCCATCGAGTACCAGGCGTTTATATTGCGCGGCAGGAGATAACCGGTCAGCTCCTTTTCAGTTACCTCGCGTATGCCGACGCGAACATCGATCCAATCGACAATTTTCTTTATCAAAGTCATGCTGTCTCCCTGGACACGTTATCCATCTACCCTACAGTTATATTCCCGCCTGCCACACTGAACGGCAGCTTTTTAAGCGGTTTGGGAGGTGGTCCGGCTGTCACGGTACCGTCAACGGAATAATGTCCCGCATGGCATGGGCAGAGGAAATCCTGCTTGTCCTTCTCCCACTGCACGATGCATCCCAGGTGGGTGCAGACCGCCGAATAAGCGACAATATCCCCTCCCCGTTTGCGTACCAGAACCGCCGCTGACCCGGCAAACTCGAAGAACTTTGCTTCCCCCTCACGAACGTCGGCATCGGGAATCACGACCTTTCCAGCCGCATCACTCCCCGAGCGGGGTGCCAGATATCGAAACAGCGGCCAGGAAACCGCCGCGGCCGCAATTACACCCAGGCCGCCAAGGCACACCCCGAGAAACGTTCTCCTGCTACTGTCGCTGTCCATACTTCCTCCGGAACCTGTAATAATGGCAACTATAGCGACGTTGCCAACTATTGCAAGCAATTGCTTCAAATTGATCATCGGTAACGGGGGGCTGCCGCCCAGGACTTTATCCGATGTTGTTCTTGTGACCACTAACGACTTTGCGCCCTTTCAGAGAGTGGAAACTTACCATCCTGCGTTCCTGTTCATCATACAGATTCAAGCGGAGCGATTCCAGGCTCGTACGGATCGTGATCGGCGTGACCTGCTGCAGCTCGGGTATCGCCTCGTAGCACTCCTGCAGGCGGTAGTTGGGAATGCCGGGGCGCATGTGATGAACGTGATGAAAACCGATGTTGCCCGTAACCCATTGCAGCAGCTTCGGTAACTTGTAATAAGACGCCCCTTCCATGGCAACCCGCCAGGCATCCCACTCATCGTGGCGCGACCAGTAAACGCCCACGAACTGATGCTGGATATAAAACAGCCAGACGCCAAGTGTCGCAGCCAGCACGAGAACCGGGAACTGGACCAGAAAATAGGTTTTGAAGCCAACCGTCAGGCTTGCAGCCATGATAATTGCCGCAATTGCCAGATTGGTGCAGATTACGCTGATGAAATCGATCTTTTTGCCTCCCGGCGCCGGATAGCGGTTGCGAAGTAAAAAATAGTACAGGGGGCCGATGCCGAACATAATAAGGGGATGACGGTACAACCGGTAGGAAAGACGCTGCAAGGGCGGCGCTGCCAGATACTCCTCCACGGTCATCGTCGTAATTTCCCCGATCCCGCGCCGATCCAGATCACCGGCGGTTATATGATGCCGGGCATGGCTTCGGCGCCAATCGTGAAACGAGGTAAAGGTCAGGATGCCGCAGAGATACCCCACGTTCCTGTTCCAACGGGGTGAGCGAAAGAACGAACCGTGCGTGCAATCGTGGAAAAAGATGAAAATGCGGGAGAACAGAGCCGCCGCTGCCACTGCAAGCGCAAGGGTAATGGCGTAGGGGTAGTGGCGGCGGATGGTTTGCGCCATCAGGGCCAACAGGAAAAGATACGAAACGAGGGTGGGAAGAAGTTGCCGTACGGAAGTGCCGGTTTCTGGTTTGGCATACTGTGAAGTTGCCTTGTACCACTCCGGCTTCTCGGTTTTCGCGACAAAAAGCACGGGATTGAAGGACATACGAAGCTCCTGCGGTGATTATTACATCCAGATTTCCTGAAGGCAAGCATAGCAAAAAATGTTTGAAGTGCAACAGACACGCCGGTCACGTCCCTCCTGCTTCGCAGACCGAAATAGCGGCTACCCAAGTCGTTTGTCATCAGCTTCCTCCGCTGCAAAGCCCCGGCGCAGCGTATTCTCGGTCACAACCCGCGGGTCCATGAAATTCAGCAGATACTCGGGTCCTCCGGCCTTGGTCCCTGTTCCGGACATGCGCGCACCCCCGAATGGCTGGCGTTCCACCATGGCGCCGGTGATGCCTCGGTTGATATAGAGGTTGCCGACCCGGAATGCGTGCCGCGCCCGGTCCAGATGCTCCGGCGAGCGGCTGAAGAGTCCGCCGGTCAGGGCAAAACCGGTGCAGTTGGCCCACTCGATTGCCTGGTCGAAATCCTTGGCCCGCATGACGGCAAGCACCGGACCGAAAATTTCCTCGCGGGCCAGCCGGTGCTCCGGCCTGATACCGCCAATGATCGTCAACGGCACCCAATATCCCTCGCCCTGGGGAACCGGGCTCTCATAAAGCACCGTACCTTCAAGCCGGCCGAGTGAAACATATTCCGAAATTTTCTTTTGAGCAGCGGCATCGACCACCGCCCCCATGGCAAAGGCCGGGTCCTCGGCCGGTCCGACCCGCCAGGCCCGGGCAGCCTTGACAAGACGCTCCACAAACCGGTCGTACAGCGCATCCAGCACTATCACCCTGGAACAGGCCGAACACTTCTGCCCCTGGAAACCAAACGCCGAGCCGAGCAGTTGCGGCACCGCCTCGTCAAGATCGGCATCATCGTCAATAATGATGGCATTCTTTCCCCCCATTTCGCAAATCACCTTCTTCACATTGAGTTGGCCGGGATGGATCTTTGCCGCCCGTTCCTCGATGCGGAGGCCAACCTCCATGGAACCGGTGAAGGCAACCAGGGAAATATCGGGGTGCTCCACCAGAAAATCGCCGATCACCTCCCCACGACCCGGCACGAAGTTGAATACTCCCGGCGGCAGACCCGCTTCACGAAAGATGTCCACCAGATGATGGCCGACCATGGCGGAGAGATTCGAGGGCTTGAAGACGACCGTATTACCGGAAACGATGGCAGCCGACGCCATGCCGCAGCTGATTGCCAGCGGAAAATTCCATGGAGCGATTACTGCCGCCACCCCTTTGGGTTCGTACAGGTAGTGATTCAGTTCTCCGGGTACGGCGCCGAGGCGCCGCGGGACACCCAACCGGATCATCTCGCGGGCATAGTACTCCAGAAAATCGATTGCTTCACAGACATCGGCATAGGCCTGGTCCCACTGCTTGCCGACCTCAAGCACCTGCGTGGCCGCAAGGTCGAAAATCCGGCCACGGGCGATTCCGGCAGCGTTGAGGAGGAACGTTGCCCGATCGCGGTGCGGAGTATCGCGCCAGGCCGGCAAAGCGTCACTGGCGCTGCGTATGGCGCAATCCACCTCGGGAATGCCGGCCTGACACACCTGTCCCAGTATCTCTGATGGATGGGCCGGGTTTCTGCTCGAAATCCGGTCATCGGTCACACTATCAGAGCCGCCGATGAAGAGAGGACAGATACCGGCCGGTTGGCTGCGCAGCCGGGCGATGGCCTCCGGAAAAGCGACACGGTGATCGGCGCGGGTAAAATCAACCATCGGCTCGTTTGCAAAGGGGGGCAGGCCGTCATGCCCCGCATCGCTCTTGTTCGGAAGCCCTGCCTGCACGGCCTCCTCCTGCGCGAACGTGACAGCCGGGTCTTCCAGCAGGCGCTCGATGATCCGGGCTTTCCCGCTGAAACTCTGCCGCAGGAACGATTCGTTGGAGGTGTTTTCGAGCAGGCGTCGTACCAGGTACCCCATTCCGGCGACCATATCACCGTAGGGAGAGTAGAGTCGAACCCGCCCCGTTTCCTTGAGGATGGCGCGGCGCACCGGCTCAGCCATGCCGTACAACATCTGAAACTCGAAGCGTGCTTCCGGCACCTGCAGCTCCTTGGCAATTTCAATCACGGCCGAAATCGAACGGATATTGTGGGTGGCGCAGGCGAAATGGCAGATCTGATGCTGTTCGAGAATCATGCGCGCCAGTCGTTCATAGGTGGCATCGGTGTCCGCTTTCACTGTCCGGACCGGAATCTCCCACCCCATCTGGGCACTTCTCACTGTTTCGTAGTCCCAGTAGGCCCCCTTGACGAGGCGTACGGAAATCGGGATATTCTCTGCCACAGCCCATGACAACAGGTCGGCCAGATCCCGGTCCGCGTCACGCAGATAGGCCTGGAGCACGATGCCGATATGGGGATAGTCCCGGTATTCCAGCTTCAGGCGCCGGTACACTTCCAGGGTAATATCCTTGAAGCGGTACGATTCCATGTCGATGCAGAGAAACCCCTTCAAGGCAACAACCCTGGCGCAAATCCGGCGAATGCCTTTCAAAATGGCCTGAACCGACCCCTCAAAGTCCTGTGGATTTGCCATGCAGAATATCGCCGTGGGCTTGACCGACACATTGACTTTCGGGCTCCCCCCCCAATCCAGCTCCGGATCTCCCACGCCCCCCCGCAGGCATTCCCACCGTTGCTGTTCGTGCTCCAGCGCTCCGAGCAGCACCTGATACGTTGCTATGTACGCTTCAGCTTCCTCATCTGAAAGCGTCGCCTCCCCCAGCACATCTACCACGGCGGCAAAACCGTCCCGCCGTATCTTCCCCAGCTGTCTGACCGCTGCTCCGACTTGTTCGCCGATAATAAACTGGCCGGCCATCTCATGAATGTTGGCCGAAATCAGCTTGGCGAGCAGCGAGCCTCCCAACGTTCCAAACATCCCCGCCATTCGCGCACCGGAAGAGAGCACCGGCGGCATATCCTGCTCGGAGCCGAAGTATTCACGGATATGACCGGTCAGCTGTTCGGAAGTTTTCAGGGAGGGAAAGACATCGACGAAACGGAACAGCTGGATCTTGAACTGCTCATTCCGCATGCTCCATTCCATGATTTTGCCGGTCCAGGACGACGTATTGAACAGGGTCGGCTTTTCACCGGCTATCGAGGCAAAAAGCGCCTTGCCGCGTGCGATGATCCGTGCGTTACGTTCTTCCGTCTGCATCTGATGCTCCTTTGATCAGAGTATCCGCTTGCCGAACAGCGAGGCGGCCAGATCAACGGCCAGCCGGGCGGTCTGGTTGTGCCGGTCGAGGATCGGGTTGATCTCGACGATATCCAGGGCACAACAGCGTCCTGAGTCGGCGATGATCTCCATCAGCAGTTGTGCCTCACGGCAGGTGAGACCGCCGGGAGAAGGGGTGCCGACCCCGGGCCCCGCCTGGGGATCGAGAACATCCATGTCCAGGCTGACATGCAGCCGGTCGCGATGTTCAAGCCGCTCCAAAGCCTCGCGGGTAACCGCGCCAATCCCCCTCTCGTCGATGTCGCGCATGGTATACACCGTGATCCCGCTACTCCTCAACCGAAGCCGCTCTTCCGGATCCAGGTCGCGGACGCCGATCAGCACCACATCCTCGGGCTGAAGCGTGGGGCCGGGACGACCGGCATCAACAAGTTCCGGATAACCGTCACCCAAAAGCAGCGCCAGCGTCATGCCGTGGATGTTACCGGTAATAGTCGTCTGCGGCGTGTTGAAGTCGCCATGGGCATCGATCCAGATCAGTCCGGCGGGCGCTGCGTGAGTGCTCCCCCCGATGCTGCCGATGGCAAGCGTATGATCCCCCCCCAGAAGCAGTGGTATATCACCCTGCAGTACTGCGCTCCGCACGGCTCCATACGTAGCAAGGCACGCGTTGCGTATGGAAGGGAGGTAATGCTGCCGTTGCTCCTCAACCACGGTATCCCTGATGGGCACCTCGATATTCCCGGCATCGCGGATCTGGTACCCGAGCGCGTCCAGCCTGGTCGCCAACCCGGCATATCGCATCGCCGCCGGCCCCATATCCACCCCTCGCTGGGTCTGCCCCAGGTCTATCGGAACTCCGATTATCTGAATTGTCCGTGCCATATCCTCTTCCTTTTCTGCATCACAGATTATGACGAAGATTGACCATGAAATCCTGAACATTGGTCAGGATCGGCACCGCCTGAACCGATCCGCGATTGGCCAGTTTATCGACGCTGAATTCGGTCATATCGACAACGTAGAAAAAAACCTGCCGCAGCGTACCGTCCGGGGCAACCTGGTAACCCGGAACCATGTTTCCGAAGGCGATCGTATGGAGTTGCGTTGCCAGGCCGATAACGGTGGTTGCCCTGCGGGCATGGACGCGCATGGCGTCCTGTGCCCGGGAGGAATCGACAATCACGCCGGGCAGGGCCCCGTCATCACGGATGGAACCGGCCAGCACGCAGGGAATCCCCTGCCGTTCGCAGGCAGCGATGATGCCATCGGTCAACCCCAGCCCCTCGATGCACTTCGAAATTGAACCGCACCTCCGTGCCTCGTTGATGATATCCAGATGGTTGTAATGCCCCCGCGGCTGATGCTCCTGGGTATAGATATTCTGACCGAGACCGGTGCGAAAACGGGCCGCCTCCAGGTCGTGGGTAGCCAGGGCATTGCCCGCCATCAGTGCGTGGCAGTACCCCTGCTCCACCATGAATTGCATCGCATCCCGGCTATCCTTGTCAAAAGCGACCGCAGGGCCGAGAACCCAGACGATATACCCCTGCTCCCGGTCATGACGAAGCACGGTATACAGTTCATCATAGGATCGGGAAAAGGGCGTTTCCCTGGTGCCGCGGGTACGGAAGGCGAACTTGTCGCCCGGAGCGACCGGCGTCAAAAATCCGGTCGTGTGGACATAGATTCCTTCTTCACCGTCCTCACTTCTGCCGACCACTATCGGGTCCCCCTTTTTTACCCGCCGCGGTTCTACCACATCCAGCTGTCCCCCCTGAAGTACCAGCACCGCATCCATACGACTTTCCCGGGCGATCAGCCACCGGCCGTCCTCCAGGCGGATATATTCGGGATGGTTTGATGTGGCATGGAAATTCTTCGGGAGCACCCCATCCGCGGGGGCTGGCTTACAGCGTGCTGCAGGGGCGACCGCCAGGGCGGGGCCATTGAAATCGGGAGGGGTATAGAGTGGTAAGAGTGACATCGGTTTTCTCCTGACTGCGTTCAGTCCAGATGAGAAGTCTTCCATATCTAGTAAACCGCCTTACGGGTAGCTTGTCAAGAAGCCGCCGCTTGTTTGTTGACAAACCGTTCGCCTCTGCGCCAAAATCAGCTCCTTCCGGATTTACATCAACAAGCGTGCCTTCATAAGGAAAAAACATGAACCTGAACAACCTGACCTGCATCGACTTGGATCAGCCGACCATGGAGGGGTTTCGCCTCTTCATCAGCTCCTGGCTCTACCATGGCGACGGTTTCACCCTGCTGGTCGATCCCGGCCCCCTTTCCTCCATCCCGCGGCTTATTGACGTGCTGCGCAGTCATGGGGTGAAACAGATCGACTACGTGCTTCTGACCCATATTCATATCGACCATGCCGGCGGGACCGGTGCGCTGCTGCAGGAATTTCCCGATGCGAACGTTATCTGCCATCCCGAGGGCATTCGTCACATGGTCGCCCCTGAAAAGCTCTGGGAGGGTTCCCGCAAGGTGCTCGGTGCGCTGGCGGAAACCTATGGCGAAATCGTACCGATTCCCGCGGAGCGGATACGCTTCGAGGAGACCATCGGCACAACCGGGGTACGCGCCTTCCTGACCCCCGGCCATGCCCAGCACCACTGTTCATATCTTCTGTATGACCTGCTTTTCGGCGGCGAAGTGGCCGGCGTGCATTGCGACGTGCCGGACGGAATTTTCATGCGGCCCGCCACACCGCCGCGCTTTATCCTGGAGGTCGCACTCGACTCCATCGACCGGATGATCGCCCTGGCCCCGAACCGGATGGTTTTCGCCCACTACGGGTTGGTGGAAAACGCCCTCACCCATCTGCACATCGCCCGCAACCAGCTGCTTTTGTGGATCAGGGGAGTTGCGGCAACCGCGACGGCCGAAGAATCACAGCGCGAAGCGACGCTGGTCGCCTGGCTTTTGGAGCATGACGAGCAGTACCGTAATGTCACGCAGTTGCCGCCGGATATCAGGGCACGCGAGAGCTATTTTTTCGGCAACACCATGCGCGGCATGGCGGAGTATGTGGAGGGCCTTTCGGCTGAAGAGCGGCAGAAACTGCTGGCCGGGTAGGAAACGCGCTGTTTCCGGGACATTTATTCAGTCCGCGTGTTGACTCGGCACTAAACTTCGCTAGTATCTATGGAACACTTATTATTTCGGAAAGTCCCCCCTCCCCTTGTGGGAGGGGGCTAGGGGGAGGGGGACGCTGCAACGTGCTGCTTCCATGGCAACCACACAAAGGAGGATGAACATGAAACGACTAACGGGATTGGTTGTATGCGCTGTATTTTTCAATATCGCGGTAGCCCCGGCAGCAGAGTCACCGTCACTCGAAAAGGGACAACAGCTCTTTACGAGCGAAACACTTGGCACATCGGGCAGAAGTTGCGCCACCTGCCATCCGGACGGACAGAAATTGAAAGGGGTTGGGAGTTCCGATGACAATGAGTTGGCCGAAACAGTCAATCGCTGCATTACCGGCCCGCTCAAAGGAAAACGGCTCGATCCGGCATCGTCCGACATGAAGTCGCTGGTACTCTACCTTAAAAGCCTGGCCACACCCGGCAAGTAGAGGAACCGGGGAAACAGCAAAAAAGCCCGCACCACGCGGGCTTTTTTGCTTCCAGCGGCAGCCGGTCAGGCGGCTTTTTTCAAGCGCGTCGCATCAAACGCCGCGGCAAAAACCTCGGCAAACTCTTCCAGTGCCGTCGGAGTCGTGTTCTCAGCAGTCCGCGGCCGGTTTACGGCAAACAGGCCGTCGTTAAGCGCCCGGCTCATCTCGACAAAGAGCCGGCTCGTGTCGGGGCTTATCCCCATCGCCACCATCCCCCTGACCGCCTCGTCATACGGGAACTGCACGTACTTCAGATCGGGCCAGCCGATTCTGCGCCCGATGATGCCGATGGCCTCATCGAGTGAAAGGTCGCGCTGACCGAGAAGATCCTGCACCACTTTGCCTTTGAAATCCTGTCTGACCAGATGTTCTGCCACTGTTGCGGCGATGTCTTTCGTGGCGATCATGGCAAACGTCCGGTCACCCCGCACCGCCGATCCGGCAATCCCCTTCTCGTTGATAAGCGGGATGTTCATCAGCAGATTCTCCATGAAATAGGTGGGGCGCAGATGAAGCACGTTCACCCCTGTCAGGCCGTTCAGCCGTTCTTCCTGGTCGTGCAGCCCCACAATCGGACCGGTGCCGACCGGAAGTTCCGCTCCCTGGCTGCTCAGATTCACCACGTATCTCACCCCTGCCCTGGTTATTGCATCGCTGATGCTCGCTCCGATCTCGTTCTGGTAGACCCGGAAATCGGGAGCCGTATAATTTGGCGGGATCATGGCAAAGAGAGCATCCACGCCGGTAAAGGCCGAAGTCAGGAAGGCGGTATTCTTCAAATCCCCCACCGCCGCCTCGGCCCCCTTGTTGACAAACGTCGCCAGCCTCGCGGCAGCCCTGCCGATCACCCGCACCTTTTCTCCCCTTTTCAGCAGGATCCCGGCCGCCTTGCTTCCTATATTTCCTGTTGCTCCGATAATGGCTAACATATATCCTCCAGTTTCTGCTCCGGAGCACCATACGGAAATGGTGCTTCCCGTGCCGCCACTCTGGCGACTCTATCCGGTTTTTATAGCCTCATTATACTCCCGTTGTGTATAAGGGGGGATAGTCATTTTCTCATGCATCGCTCGCAGAGGTTGTGCACGTCATCCAGGGATACGAGGGAACATTCATGAAGATTGCAATTGTTGGAGCGGGTGCTTTGGGACTCTATTACGGGGCGCTGCTGCAGAGAAGTGGCGAGGATGTCCATTTTCTGTTACGCCGCGATTACAACGCCATAACTGAAAAGGGTCTCAGGATATTTTCGATCGATGGCAATTTCACCCTGCCGCACGTCCAGGGGTACCGTACTCCGTCCGAAATCGGGCCGGTCGATCTGGTGCTGGTCGGGCTGAAGACCTTTGCCAATGGCGGTTATCCCGAACTGGTGGGACCGCTGGTTGGTGACGGCACACAGATCCTGACCCTGCAGAATGGCCTTGGCAATGAAGAGGCGCTGGCGGCACTGTTCGGCGCGGAACGCATCATCGGCGGGGTGGCGTTCCTCTGCTCCAACCGTGGCGAACCGGGCGAAGTACATCATCTGGGCGCGGGGCGGATCGTGCTGGGTGAATACCTGCGCTGTAACCAGGAACGGCTCGATCGCCTGGTGGCACTGTTTGTCAAAGCCGGAGTGGATTGTCGCGCAACTGATGACCTGAAGCGGAGTCGCTGGGAAAAGCTGGTCTGGAACATCCCCTTCAATGGCCTCTGTGCCTTGCTGCAGCAGCCGGTCAACATTCTTTTGGCGCAAAATGCCGGTCGAAAACTCGTGCGCGAAATCATGCTGGAAGTAATTACCGCCGCCAATGCCCAGGGGCTTGCCAGGCCGATTGACGAAGGATTCAGCGACAGCATGCTGGAATTCACCGACACCATGGGCGAATATCGTCCTTCCATGCAGATCGACCGGGAAGAGGGACGACAACTGGAAATTGCCGCCATCCTCGGTGCGCCGCTGGAATACGGGCGGCGACAGGGGATCGGGATGCCGCGGGTCGAGATGCTGGCGACACTGCTGGAGCAGGCCACCCGTGGCAACGGACCTGATAACTGACAGAAGGTTTGCCGGCATGGAACAATTTTTATTTAATTAGGAAAAGCATCCCACACTGTTGACAATAGCCCACAATTCAGTACTATGTCGCAGAATAATTCGTTACCGACCCGGAGGTTACCGATGAAACAACAGGACAACAGGTGGATCACACGGCTGCTGGCTGCGTCCGTTATGGGTACGGCGCTGCTTGGCACTCCCAACAGCGGAGCGGCCGAACAGATACAGGTGGCCATGGTCGCCCCCTCTGACGAAGACCTGCTCATGTTCTGGGAGGAGAAGGAGCTGTACGTCCAGACCGCCACCCGCAGCGAAAAGCCGATCACCCAGGTTGCCGAAAACATGACCGTCATCACCGCCAAGGAGATCGAGGCGATGAATGCCAACACTATCAGCGAGGTGCTGGCCCGGGTGCCGGGAGTCTTTGTGGACTTTTCCTCCAATGAATATATGTCGAGCGCTCAGCTCCATATCCAGGGTTCGGAGTCCCGCCACGTCACCGTGCTGCTGGACGGTATGCCGGTCAACCTCATATCCGGCGGCAACGCAGAGACCAATTTCATCCCGCTCAGGATCGTCGAACGGATCGAGATCATCAAGGGGGCCGCCTCGTCCGCCTGGGGGTCGGCGCTGGGGGGGGGGGGTCAACATCATCACCCGAAGCACCGGTGATAACTCGATTCCGAACGGCATGCTGAGCGGTTCGTACGGAGAAGGAAACTCCCGCGACCTGGCCGCCGAGCTGCGCGGCAAGAACGG
This sequence comes from Pelobacteraceae bacterium, assembly GCA_041675485.1. Lineage (GTDB taxonomy): Bacteria > Desulfobacterota > Desulfuromonadia > Geobacterales > Pseudopelobacteraceae > JACRCG01. The sequence goes on from JBAYTT010000051.1 coordinate 18,371, forward strand.
CCCGCTCGGATACTACCTCTACGCCGGGCAGCAGAACTCGGACGGGCTGGTCAACAGTCGCGACTTCAGCCGCACCGCCCTCTTCGGCAAACTTCTGCTGACCCCCACCCGTGACCTGGACATCTCGGTGAGTGGCGGTTACAGCAATCCGGAGCAAAATCTCGGAAACATTCCGGTCGCATTCGTCAGCGGCAAGTCGCTGCTGCGCAATCAGTATCTGAACGGCGCATTCGAGTTTCGCGCCACACCCGAGTTGACCGTGCGCGGCGGAGCACACCTGTTCGACTCCCGTTTCGATCAGCCGGTCTATTTCATGTCCACCTATCCCCGCTCTCCCGGCCAGCTCCGCGTAGAGAACATCTACGATGAGCAGACGATCGGCGGCAACCTGCGCGCCACCTGGAGCAGCGGCATCCAGACCCTCACGGTCGGGGCGGAGGGGAGCCGTGGTAATCTGAACCAGACGACCAAAGCCGGACCGCTCTACCAAACGCCTCCTCCCCGTGGTCCCGGATTCCCAGCCTCTGTGTCGATCAGTTCCAGGGTTGATAAATGGGGTGTATTTGCCAACGACACGGTCGAGTTCGGACCGTTTGCCGTTACCCCCGGCATCCGCTTCGACCGGGACGGCATCACCGGCAACTTTTACAGCCCGAGCCTCGGGGCTACCTGGGAGCTGGGGGAGCATACCGTCGCCCGCGCCAGTGCGGCCCGCGGTTTCACCTCGCCGCCGCTCTCTACCCTGGCGGGAGGGGGGCCATACATGGCCGCCAATAATGCATTAAAGGCCGAGTACGGCTGGTCATACCAAGCCGGAGTCGAGTCCGGTCTGGCCGACCTGATCAACCTGAAAGGGACACTCTTCCGTCATGAGACCAGTAACGCTATCGTTCAACTTCCAGGAACGACAACATCGCTCTCAAAGTCAATAAACCAAGGCGATGTTACCCGGCAGGGGTACGAACTGGAGGCGGACTCGGTCCCGTTCTACAACCTCTCCCTCAAGCTCGGGCACGCCTATGCCCATGTCAAATCGGATACCCTGACTGCTGGCTATGCCAATCCGTACTACGACACCTATTCCTGGCTGATCGGGGTAAAGTACGACGACCGCCGCTCGTTATCCGCGCTGCTCACCGGCCGCTACATCTGGTGGGACTACATCGGCACCCCCACCCCGCGTTACGACACCTTCATCTGGGACCTGACCGCCACCAGGAAGATCCATACCAGCGACAAAACCACACTGGAGAGTTTCCTGACCGTGCACAACATTTTCGACGGCGCCTATTACACCTCGGGCTTCTACCCCAATCCGGG